>JAJZRX010000096.1 GCA_021850095.1 Deltaproteobacteria bacterium | reverse complement strand
GGGTGCGCTGTCCCATGCGGGCCTGCGGGTCGGCCCCGGCCACATTGAAGTAGCGCAGTGCAACATACTGCATGCCATGCGCGGCCGAAACGTCCCGCAGCATCCATTCGCTCATCAGCTTGGAGGTACCGTAAGGGTTGATCGGCGCCTGAAGCGTCTCCTCGGAGGCCACGCCCCCCTCGGGCAAGCCATAGACCGCGGCGGTGCTGGAGAAGATAAAACGCTTCACACCGTGCTTGACACAGGTTTCCAGCAGTCCCAGGGTGTTGCGGGTATTGTTGCCGTAATATTTGAGCGGCTTGGTCACCGACTCGGGGGCGACGATGGCGGCCGCAAAGTGCAGCACGGTGGTGAAGCCATATTTCGAAAACAGCTCATCCAGCTTTTCACGATCGGCCAGATCACCCTCGACCAGTGTCTCACCATTGATCAAGGCGTCGCGAAAACCGGTGGAAAGGTTATCGTATACCACCACGCTGCGCCCCGCTTCGGATAGCTGTCTAACCACATGGCTGCCGATGTAACCGCAGCCACCCACAACAAGAATCTTTTCGGACATCAATGGTCTCCTTCAGGTACGTTTCTTTAGAAAAATTTCCGGATATTGGTAATGGCGCGCTGCAGGCGTTCGGTGCTGTGGGCCTCGATCGTCCAGATCGCCTGCGGGGCGTAACGGTTCAGCAGGGGAAAAAAACGGGCAAAGTCAATCTTCCCTTCCCCCACCGGCAGATGTTCGTCACTGGTGCCGTTATTGTCATGAATATGGCTCTCAACAATATAGGAGCCAAGCTCGCAGAACCATTCCTCCAGAGTAACGGTTGTGAACATATTCCAGTGACCGATATCGAAGCAGTGCCGGAAACAGGGATCATCAATCGCGTCCAGCAGGGCCTTGATCGTGGAGGGTTCCTTTTCGAAGATGTTTTCCACCGCCAGAATCGTTCCCAACTCGCGGGCCCGGGGTACGAATTCGCTCCAGAATTCGATGCTGTTTTTCAGCCACACCAGGCTGTTGTCGCCATAATGCAGATCGTCGTAGCCGGGGTGAACGACAATGGCCCGGGGACGCAGCAGTTCCGCCGCCCGCATGACCTGCCGGATGCGGTTGCGGGTCGCTTCCCGGATACTGGAATCGATCGCCCCCGGATTCAGGTCGATGAAGGGGGCATGAATGGTTGTGGCCAGGCCGGCTTCATGCAGGACGCTGGCGTGGGAAGCCAGCTCTTCCCAGACCAGACTGTCCAGCGAGTCGGCCGACAGGAACACTTCCGGGTTGACGCTGTTGGCTATGGCGTAATCAAGGTGTTCGGCCAGGCGGGCATAGGGGACATGGGCGTGAATGTGTGCTTTCATTGCTGTTCTTTCCGGTGTTTTTTAATGACCGAGTCACTGGCGGTGCGTTCCACCAGATCCTCCAGTTTGGCGATTGATTGCGGTTCTCCCAGCACTATCAGCGTGTCGCCCCCTTCGATTTTGGACTGGGAATGGGGGTTGAAGACCATCTTGCCGTGCGATTTTTTGATGCCGACAATAATGACGCCGATCTCCTTGCGGAAACCGGAGCTGACCAGGGTTTCGCCGACAAAGGCCGAGTGGTCCGGGATGGCGATTTCTTCCATCTGCAGATCCATATGCTCGCTGCCGGTGGCGATCTCGATAAAATCAACCACATTGGGGCGCAGTATGGACTGGGCCATGCGGCTGCCGCCGATGCTGTAGGGGGAGACGACCTTGTTGGCGCCGGCGCGCTTGAGCTTGATATCCGAGCCCTCCTCGCCGGAACGGGCCAGGATGTACAGATCAGGGTTGAGCCCGCGGGCGGTCAGGGTGATGTAGACGTTTTCCGTGTCGGAGGTGACCACCGAGATCAGTCCCTTGGCCCGCTTGATACCGGCCTTGAGCAGACTTTCATCGAGCGTGGCATCTCCGCGCATGTGCAGATACCCCTCTTCGTCCAGTTTTTCCGCGGTCTCACTGCTTTTCTCAACAATCACAAACGGCAGATCGTTGGCCTTGAACTCCTTGCAGATCAAAGAACCTATCCGGCCAAAGCCGCAGATGATGTAGTGATCCTTGAGCGCATCGATCATCTTTTCCACTCTTTTTCTCCCCACAATCCGTTGGATCTGCCCTTCAAACATGATCTGGGCCAGGCTGCCGACAATATAGCCGATAACGCTGACGCCCACCACGATCAGCAGCATCGTGAATATCTTGCCGGTATCGGACAGGTCGTGAATTTCCTTGAATCCGACCGTGCCCAGCGTGATGAC
Source organism: Deltaproteobacteria bacterium (assembly GCA_021850095.1). Classification (GTDB taxonomy): domain Bacteria; phylum Desulfobacterota; class Desulfuromonadia; order Geobacterales; family Pseudopelobacteraceae; genus JACRCG01. The sequence continues at coordinate 7,152 of JAJZRX010000096.1, read as the reverse complement.
CGTCATGTAGAGCGCGTCGAGAAAACTCCACTTCTCAATGGCCATGAAACCGCTTGTTCCGACCGAAACCAGCATCAAAAGGACAACTATCGATATTTTAAGGTGTCGCATCGGATCCATAGTCCGGGCAGATTACCTGCAAGGACTCAAAATTACAAGCGGCTTTCTTTACATTTTTCAGCAGCATGCCTGGGAGTTTTGTTCGATTTATGCAAGGCTACAAAGTGCCTAAAAAATCGAAAATACAGCCAGTTAAGATTGACAAATTCTGGATACTGTATACAATGATCACAAACTATCTCCGGAGCCCTGTTTCTTATGAAAAAACCAATGGAAAAGCACCTGACATTGCGTGAAAAAATCCTTGAACATATTCGTGACGCCATAATTTCCGGCTCTCTCAAGCCGGGCAGCAAGGTGTCCGAGCCGGAACTGGCCGAGCGCTACGGCATCAGCCGCACCCCGATTCGCGAAGCGTTCCGCCAACTGGAGGCCGAGGGGTATCTGACGGTCATTCCCCGCCGGGGAGCGGTGGTCAGCGAGTTCAGCCAGAAGGATGTGGAAGAGTTTTATGCGATCAAAAGCATCATGGAAGGGTACGCCGCCCGGCGCGCCTGTGTAAAGTTGAGCAAAAAGGATCTCGACCGGCTCCAGGCGATCAACGACAAGCTGGCCGAACTGGCCAGCCATAATGACATCAAGCATTTCTTCAAGGTTCACAACGACTTTCACGATCTTTTCATAAAAGCGGCCGACAATGAAAAACTGCGTGAGCTGATCAGCGGGCTGGTATCAAAGTTTCAGCGCCTGCGTTTCATGTCGCTCAGCCTTCCCGGAAGAATGGCTATTTCGGTCAAGGAGCATGAAAAGATTATCGACGCTTTCCGCCGAAAGGATGCCGATACGGCCGAGGATCTGGTCCGCAAAAACGCCGAATACGGCGGACAGGTTCTGATGGGTGCAACCATTCCGGTTTCGATCGGATCGCAGATGGATGTATAGTCACCCATGATCACTTCACAACAGGATATTTTGTCGCAGATTCCCAAGGTTGACCGGCTGTTTGAATGGCCTGACGCCCTCCCCCTGCTGGAACGTTTTCCCCGTCCCGAAGTTCTGCTGGCGGTGCGTCTGACCCTGGATCGTCTGCGCGAATCGGTCAGAAGCGGCGCATTGACCCGTCTGCCCGAAAACAGCGCCGTGATCGCCATGATATCGGCTGAACTGCACAGGAGGTGTGCGCCCAGCCTCAAGCGTCTGATCAATGGCAGCGGCGTGGTGGTGCACACCAACCTGGGGCGCTCGCCGCTGGCGCATGCCGCCCTGCAGGCGGTCAACACCGTTTCGGCCGGGTACTCGAACCTTGAATTCAATCTGGATACCGGTGAACGCGGTTCACGCTACAGCCATGTGGAAGATCTGCTGTGCGAGCTGACCGGCAGCGAAGCGGCGCTGGTGGTCAACAACAATGCGGCGGCGGTCATCCTGGCTCTGTCGTCGCTGGCCCAGGGGCGCGACGTGATCGTATCGCGCGGTGAACTGGTTGAAATAGGCGGCTCCTTCCGCATTCCGGACGTGATGTCCCAAAGCGGTGCCCGACTGGTTGAGGTCGGCTGCACCAACCGCACCCACATCCGTGATTATCTGACGGCAATCACCGATTCAACTGCGCTGTTGTTAAAAGTTCACACCAGCAACTTTGCGATTGTCGGCTTCACTGCCGAGGCGCCCCTGGCCGAAATGGCAGCCCTGGGAAACAAGGCCGGCATCCCGGTCATGCTGGACGCCGGCAGCGGCTGCCTGATAGATCTGTCGCCCTACGGAATCGGCGGAGAGCCGACGGTCAGGCAGCAGCTGGAAACCGGCGCCGACATCGTCACCTTCAGTGGCGACAAGCTGCTTGGGGGGCCGCAGGCCGGAATACTGGTCGGTAAACGGGCGGTGATTGAACCGATGAAACGGCATCCGCTGCTGCGTGCCCTGCGTATGGACAAGCTCAATCTGGCGGCTCTGGAGGCAACCCTGCGGCTGTATCGCGACCAGCGCCAGGCGCTGGCCGAAATTCCGACCCTGCGGATGCTGACCATGTCGCCCAAAGAGTTGTCAGGCCGGGCGGAGCGTCTTGTCCGCTATCTGCGCCGCCGGCTGCCGGAATCTGTGGCCCTGGTCCGGCACCCGGGCGAGTCGAGCGCCGGGGGGGGCTCGTTTCCCCTGCTGCAGCTGCCCACGACGCTGATTGAGATCAAAATCGCCGGAACAACGCCATCCAGAATCGAAGCGGCCCTGCGCAGCTGTGCCATCCCGGTTATCGGGCGTATCCACCGGGAACGTTATCTGATCGATGTCCGCACGATAGCTGACGCTGATTTCGCCGCGCTGCTTGATTCACTTCAGGAAGCTGCTATACTGCTGGCGGAGAAATAATTAATGACCGCCTTCAAATCAATCGCCCTGATTCCCGCAGCCGGAATGGGCAAGCGCATGGGCGCTTCGATCAACAAACAGTACCTGCGGCTGAACGGATTGCCTATCCTGGCCCACACCATCTCGGTCTTTGAGAGATCAGCCCTGATCGATTCGATTTATCTGGTCATCCCTGCCGATGAAATTCCGTACTGCCGGGAGCATGTTGTTGAAGCGGGCGGATTCAGGAAAGTTGCAGCCATCGTTGCGGGTGGCGCAGAGCGGCAGCATTCGGTCATGAACGGTCTGAAAGCAATCCGTGGAAATGCCGCTGATGACGATGTGATCCTGATTCACGATGGTGTCAGGCCTTTTCTGACTGAAACAATGCTGCGCGAATCGATAACTGCAGCGCAGGAGCATGACGGTGCTCTGGTGGCGGTGCCGGCCAAGGACACGATCAAGATCGTGGCCGATGGGGTCGTCATTGACACACCGCCCCGCGAAACTCTCTGGCAGGCCCAGACACCGCAGTCATTCCGCTTCAGTGTCATTTTTGCCGCGCATCAGGCCGCTGAACGAGAGGGCTTTATCGGTACCGATGATGCTTCACTGATCGAACGCAGCGGGGGTAAAATCAGGATCGTTGCGGGAGACTACCGCAATATAAAAATCACGACACCGGAAGATCTGACCCTGGCTGAAGCATTCATGGCCGGCAGGGGAAAGGGGTACTGACCGTGGCTCAAAAAACACCTGACAAAATCCTGATAGTCGAGGATGAGCCGGATATTGCGCTGGCGCTGAAGCTGGCCCTTGAGGGAGCCGGCTATGAAACCGCCTGGGCCGGTGACGGTGAAAAAGCGCTGCAGATATTGCAGGACGACGATGATTGCCATCTGGCGCTGCTGGATATCCGCATGCCCGGCATCGACGGGGTTGAGGTACTGAAGCGCCTGCGGAATTCGGATCGCGATGTAACGGTCATCATGATGAGCGGGCATGGCAGCGAGGAACTGGCGGTGGAATGCATAAAAATCGGGGCGGAGGATTACCTCAGCAAGCCTTTTGTCCTGGATGACATGCTGCAGCGCGTGGAGCGCGCCCGCTCCCATCGATTGGCGGTTATCGAGAAAAAACGGCTGGAGCAGGAGCGGGAAGACTTCTTCATGATGCTGTCCCACGATATGAAAAACCCGATGACAGCAGTTATCGGCTCAATCGATATCATGCGCGAGGGGCGCCTCGGCCCGGTTAACGAAGAGCAGGTCGACTACCTGCAATCGGCCATCGACAGCTGTAATGAAGTTATCCTTATGATCGACAACCTGCTCGATATCAGGCGCTTTGAAGTGGGAAAGATGCAGTTGAGCATTCAGACCTACAACCCGGTTGAGATCATTCGGAAAGTGGCTGCTCAATTTTCGCGGGCGGCTGAACGTGACGGCATACGTTTTGTGCTCGATATCAAAGATGATCTGCCTGCTATTGCCGTGGATCGCAATGCTCTGACCAGAATCATGGGAAACCTGCTCGGCAACGCGCTTAAATTCACCCCGGAAGGGGGCGAGATCGCAGTTTCATGCAGCTGCATGTATCAGCCGGCACCGCTGTTGAGCCGGATTCCAACGTATGCTGCATTGCCGGACGGTTTCATGGATCAGAAGTGTCTTGTGGCACTCACCGTCCGGGATACCGGCAACGGCATCCCTTCCGATGAACTGAAGACCATCTTTGACCGTTATACGCAATCCAGCAGCAACAGCGGTCGTGAACGGGGCGGAGCCGGTCTTGGTTTGTCGTTTTGCAAATTGGCGGTGGAAAGCTTCGGCGGCGTGATTTGGGCGGAAAGCGAAGCCGGCCAGGGAAGCGAATTCATTATACTGCTGCCCTGCGTCAAGCGCTGAACTGAAGCACTACAATAAATTCAACAAGGGACGTACCATGAGATTTTTGGTTTTATTGCTGATGCTTTTCAGCCTGACTGCCAGCGGCCGCCCGGTCTGTGCCGCTGATCTGGATCTGGCAAAGTCGATCACGATCGGTAGCGGCCCCAAGGTCGTTGTCGAATTCACCGATCCGGACTGCCCCTTCTGCCGCAAGGCCTCCAAATATTTTGAAGGCCGCAGCGACGTGACCCGCCACATTTACTTTTATCCGCTTCCGCGCCACCTGCAGGCGAGGGAAAAGGCCCAGTATGTGCTTTCCCAGACTGACCGGGCCGGCGCTTACCGGGCTGTCATGTCGGGCCGGATGGACAATCTGCAGAAGCTGGGCGGAATCACTGCCAGGGGGATCAAGCTGCAGCTGGAACATCTTGAGATTGCCAGGAAACACAAGGTTGATTCCACGCCGACCTTTATGATCAGCGGCAGGATTATCGAGGGGTTTGATCTGAAAAAGATTGAAGAGGCGCTGGGCCCGAAGTAGGGCTTTGGCGAAAATGTTGTTACATCAAAAAGGCGCTCGTTGGAGCGCCTTTTTTTGTTCTGTTGTTTTGATCAATACTCCAGCGGCATGGCCTTGACCTGCCGGGCGGTGAAGACCGGTCCGTCCTTGCAGACGTAGACGTTGCCCACGTTGCAGCGGCCGCATTTGCCCAGGCCGCACTTCATCCGGTTCTCCAGGGTCGTGTAGACCTGATCGTCGCTAAAGCCCAGCTTCTCCAGCACCGGCAGGGTGAACTTGATCATGACCGGCGGGCCGCAGACCAGGGCGACCGTGTTTTCGGCGCTGGGCGCGGCCTGCTCCAGCACCGTCGGCACGAAACCGACCTGCCCGTCCCATTCCGGCCCGTTGCCGCCCGGGTCGACGGTCTTGACCAGCCGCACGTCGGACCTTTTTTCCCACTCCTGCAGCTCCCGCTTGTAGACCAGGTCGGCTTCGGTTCTGGCGCCGTAGACGATAGTAATGTCGCCGAACTTGTCCCGCAGGTCCAGGCAGTTCCAGATCAGGGTTCGCAGCGGCGGCAGTGCGATGCCGCCGGCCACGAAGACCAGGTTCTTGCCGTAGAACTCTTCGATCGGAAAGGAGTTGCCGTAAGGGCCCCGTACGCCGATGCTGTCACCCGGCTCCAGGCGACGGAGTTCTTCGGTGACGCGCCCGACTGCACGGAAGCAGCATTCGATGTAGCCCTTGCGGGTTGGTGACGAGGCGATGCAGAAGGTCGATTCGCCGGCCCCGAAGGCCGAGTATTCGGCAAACTGCCCGGCCCGGAAGCTGAAGCTGTCCCGCACCTGCTGATCCTGGAAGACCAGCTTGAGGGTGCGCACGTCGGGGGTTTCGTCGATGACTTCCGCGACGGTGGCCAGGTGGGGCAGGTAGATGTTTTGGTTGCTATGATCACACATTTAATTGAAACCTTTTTGAATAACACGGAGAAACGGAGAACACGGAGAAAAACAAAAAACAGAATCTTTTTGAGTAAAAATCAAAGCACAAAAATCTTTTAGAGTTAAACGTTTAACAGCCTTTTGCTTTTGACTTTCCCCTCGTTTTAGTCTTTGACGTTCTCCGTGTACTCCGTGTCTCCGTGTTATTCCTGTTTTTTAGAGATCTCTTCCACGATTGCCGCAATATCAATCCCGACCGGGCAGAGCCGGATGCATCTGCCGCAGCCGGTGCAGAGTGTCTGCCCGAATTTGTCGTCGTAGTATTTGAACTTGTGCATGATGCGGTTTCTGTAGCGCTTGGGCTGCTGGTCGCGGGGGTTGTGTCCCGAGGCGTGGTGGGTGAATTTCCAGAAGCCGCAGGCGTCCCAGTTTTTTCTCCGTTTGCCACTCTTTTCGGTGCCTTCGTCAACGATGTCGAAGCAGTGGCAGGCCGGACAGACAAAGGCGCAGGCGCCACAGCCGACGCAGCGGGTGGCTACACTGTCCCAGGCCGGGTCTTCGAAGTGGCTGTCCAGCCAGGCTTTGACTTTCTTCAGGTCGAAGGTTTCGGTCTGGGGCCGGGCCAGCGGGATTGTTGTGGCGTTGTCCGGTTCTGCGAACAGTTCCTTGTATTTGTTGATAAGGGTTTCGCCCTTTTCACTGAAGGTTTCGCAGTTGTAGCCGCCCCCTTCCAGCGGGGTCAGGAACAGGTCGCTGCCTTTGGAGTCGGAGGGCGAGAGTCCCACGGCGGTGCAGAAGCAGGCGTCGTCGGCGGTTGTGCAGGCCAGCCCGATGACCGTGGTTTTCTTTCTGCGCTCCAGGAAGAATTCGTCTTTGTAGTCCCAGGAGAAGACGGCGTCCAGGACCGGTACGGCGGCGGCGTCGCAGGGGCGCACCCCGACCAGGACCGTTTCCGGGAAGCGGGCCGGGTCGATGTCGGTCAGTGTGATCTGCTGTCCTTCTTTCTCGTAGGACATGATGTCTTCGCACAAGGGAAAGAAGGCTTCTTTGCCGGAGCGTTTCGGGAGCTGGTCGGTTATCATTTCAGCCGAACTTTTGAGTGGCTCGTAGAGCGGCGTGCCGGCGTTGATGCGTGGGGCCACGACCCGTTTGCCTTCTTTGATCAGGGTGTCCAGCAGGGCGTTCAGGTTTTGTTGGGTGATCTGTTTTTGCATGTGGTTCTCTTTGTAGGGGCAGGTCTTGCGCCTGCCCGCTTGAAATGGGCAACCGCAAGGGTTTGCCCCTACGTCATCGCTATTTTATAAAGCTCTGGTCGTCCTTCTCGGTATAGCTGTTCAGCGGTCCGTTTTCGTTGACCTGGAAGCCGGCCTCATAGTCGTACAGCTCCTTCAGTTCCTTGGCCATTTTGCGGTTCAGG
>JAJZRX010000021.1 GCA_021850095.1 Deltaproteobacteria bacterium | reverse complement strand
ATATGAGGCGCTTTCTTGAGCGGCAGCCGGGCAAAATACTGACCGAACTCCTCGGACACCTTCAGGTTCATCTGATGGTCGGTCAGCCAGAGCGCCACTTCGGCAATCCGGGCCGGCCACTCCTCGATCTCGATACCGTGAAACTGATCGACATTGACGCCGATCAAATGAAAAACATCCAGCATCAGCTGGTCGCTCTGGCGAACCTGGCGCAGCACCTCCAACTCCAGCAGACGCAGCTCGCGGTAGGCGATCACCAGGAAGTTGCCGCAGCCGCAGGCGGGGTCAAAAAAGGTCAGGCGAGAGAGTTTTTTCAAAAACTCGAAGAGCTGGTTCCGGTTGCGTTTGACCTTGTGGAACTCGGCCCACAGCTGGTCAAGAAACAACGGGCCGATCAGCTTGAGGATATTGGTCTCGCTGGTGTAGTGGGCGCCCAGGTTGCGCCGGGCGGTGGTATCCATGATGCTTTGAAAAAGCGAGCCGAAAACCGCCGGGCTGATGCGGCTCCAATCCAGGGCGCAGCAGTCCAGCAGGGCTTCCCGCATCGGTCGGGTGCAATCGGAGATGGGCAGAGTTTCACCGAACAGCTGACCATTGACATAGGGAAAAGCGGCCAGCTGTTCGTCCAGCGCGGTCGAACGGCGTTCCGGTGCGGTATCCAGCACCTGAAACAGCTTGGCCAGATGCATTCCCAGGTCGCTGCCATCCTCGGCCGTGCGTTGTTCCAGATAATCCTGAAACTGACAGCGTTCAAACAGGGCGGTATCCTCGGCAAACAGGCAGAACAGAATCCGCACCAGCAGAACTTCCAGCGGGTGGCCGTCGTACCCGGACGCTTTCAGCAGATCGTGCAGCTTGCCCAGCTTCTCGGCGGCCTGGACGTTAACCGGGTCCTGCTGGCCGAAACTGCGGGTCTGGTAGCCGGCGATAAAGCCAAAGAGTTTGATGTTCTTAGGAAGGTCGGCCAGGGTGAAATCGTGCTGTTCGTTGTTGTCCAGATCGTAGAGCCTGAAGCGGGCAAAATCGGACACCAGCACATAACGCGGCAGGTCGCGCTCCTTCAGTCCGGGGAAATAGTCAAACGCCTGGCGGGCGGCACGATCCAGATCCTTGCCGCGCGACTTGTGCTCCACCAGCAACACCCCTTTCCAGAGCAGGTCAATGAAACCGGTTCCCGCATCCCTTTTGACCAGCGCTTCAAACGAGGCCACCCGCCGGCGGGTAATGCCGAAAACATTGAAAAAACCATCCCAAAAGCTCTTGGCTTCGGCGTCTTCCGAACATTCATCGGCCCATTCGCGGGATAAGGCCAGGGCGCGGTCGCGTATTTCATTCCAGGAAAGGGGCATGGGGTATCCTGATGGTAGCGGTTAATTATGGCAAACTGGGCTTAAAATAGACGTGAACAGCCTACCCGTCAAGGTGAACGACAAGAGAGTCATCACAGGTGTACAAACAGGTCGGGCCGGGAAGAAAGATCTTCCCGGCCCGGATTTTTTACTGCTGTTACCACATTACCCGATAAAAAGCCTATAACTCCAACCACTGTTTCAATGCCCTGTTGAGCGCGGTCACATCAGGCTTTGAGCAGGTTCCCACCTTTTTTAGAATCAGCTTTGTGTCCACCAGAACACAGCCACGCTTAACGGCAGAAGGCACGTTAAGCCCTGCTGAGCTCCAGTTTTTAAGTACATACTCTCCGCTGTTCAGCGTAGAGATACGGCTGGTAACGGGAACGACAAAAACATCGGAGTATTTGCCATCTTCCGAAGCCACAACAATCGCAGGACGAACCTTGGATGTTTGCAGGTCTGTAAAAGGGTATGGCAGCAGGATGACGTCACCTTTTGAGTAATTCATTGTAGATGTCATCCTCCTCATTATCCCAAACACTTTGCACAGAAACCTGGCTCAATGCGGTCCAATATTCGGCATCCTCACGAACGTGTTTTGCCTTGTTCTTGCTGGTCACATATTTCTGACGCAAAAACTCCACAAAATCAAAAACTTCAATCTGTGCTTCCGGCGGAAGTGAGTTTACGGCACGCTGAAGATTCATCGTACAGACTCCGGGGTACGTTCATTCAAAGAAATTCTGCGACACTGTAGCATTTCTGATTAATTTTATCAGCCCTGATTTTTTGCGGCTGTTATTCAAAGTCAGCTTTTACTGCAGCTGCAGCTGCACGAGCAGTTCAACCCCTGGGCTTTGCCGAACGATTCGCGCCCCTCGCGGAAGGCCAGCCAGGCGATCAGCAGGGCGCCGATCGCATCCAGGCTGCCGATGCCGGTCAGCTCATAACCGGCACTGGAGAGCATCAGCACCAGCGACAGATACAGGCAAGCCCGGGAGCAAGCCGCATCGGCCAGGATTGCCGGGGAATTGAGAGCCGTGCCGACTTTGGTTTTCTGGCGGATCAGGTACCACATGAAGGAGATCGAAAACAGCGAAACGGCAATGCCCCACAGGGTCGTCTCCGGCTTGTGCTGCTGCTGCAGACTGACAACGGCCGACAACAGCAGGCCGATCGTCAGCAGATAAAAGGCCCCGCCGGTGATGCGCAGCGCCCGCCGTTCGAATTCATCCCTGGTTTCACCGCCATTGGCGCTGATTCTGCGCAGCATGTGCCAGACGCCGACCGCCGAAATGACTTCGATAAAGGAGTCCACCCCGAAGCCGAACAGCGCCAGGGTTTCATCGGCCGCGCCGGCCCAGACCGAAACAAGCCCCTCGACGATGTTGTAGATAACCGTGAAGAGCGCCAGATATCTGGCTCGGGCATACAGCTGTGATGGTGTTTGTTCTTTCATTTCAGCTCACGTTCCTTGGTCTGGTTTTTTGAAATTTCATCAACCCTGCGCAGCACGTCCAGCCGGCGCCCGGCATCCAGAATGATTCCGCCTGCAGTGCGGTGCTTGTGGAGAAAATCCCGCACCTCATTGAGAAACGATTCCGATTGCCGGCGGCAGTCGGGCAGCATGGTAACAAAAAAATCATCCTCGCTGTCAAAATGCATCTGAACGCGGAAGAGTGTCGTCTCTTCCATTTGCCACCCTTCCAGATTCTGCATGGCGCAAATGGCCGCAGCCCGTGCGGGGCGTTCGTCTCCGCTGCCGGCCCCGAAACGCTCTTTGGCCTCGGTGAATGAACCGCCGTCTCCCGGTTCGACAACCACGATGGCTCCGTCCTCGCGGAGCATGCCGGCGGCCCGGGTCAGGCTGGCGGGCATTTCTTCAAGCGGGACATGGTGCAGGGAAAGGCTGTAGATCACGACATCAAAGCTGGCCAGGGGGAATTCAGGGATTCCTTGGGGAGCATGCTGGAACTCAACCGACTCGGCAGCTACATTCTTCCGGGCGGCATCCAGCAGGGCCGGATCGGGATCGCTGGCCACCACCCGCCTGGCATGGCGGGCCAGGTCGCGCGTTATCCTGCCCTTGCCGCAGCCGACTTCAAGAACGTCTCTGCCTTTGAGGGAACAGTGAGAAAGAATCGTATTGATATACTGGCTGGCCGGATCCTGGATCATCTGAACCCTCAAGTATCAAAACGTACAGTTATCATTTGCCTCTCACATGTCATCCATGAACTGACGGCGGAGAAGTTCATCCGGATTCTGTTCGTAAAATTCTTCTTCGGCAAACGAGAAGCGATATTCGGAAACATAATCCAGCAGCACCCGATAGGCCGCATTCACGTCCCGAATGGCCTCCTGGTTGCATCCCGCCACTTTATCTGGATGGTGACGCTTGACCAGTTCCCGATGACGAGCTTTGAGTTCTTTGATTGTACAGCGTTCCCGCAGTCCCATTATACGCAGCGCTTTCCGCAACTCGGCATAGGTCACGGTTTGATCCCCAGCAACTGCACAACCGAAGCGATGCCGGTATGGCCGCGCCCCTCCTTCACATCCCGTTCCAGCGTGACCGCATGAACGAATTCCAGCCCGGCCAGTTCCTGTTTCAGTTCGTCCAGATCCAGCAGCATGTCAAGAGACTTGGGGCCGCCGGTATCATAGGCCAGCTGTTCCTGGCTGAAGCCTTCCAGCACCAGCACGCCCCCCGGCCGCAGACCGCTGACGACCTGGCGGTGCAGCGGCAGACGGATGGCCGGCGGCAGATGGCAATAGCAGGAAACGATCCCGTCCCACTTTTGCGGCTCTATTTCATAGCCGTCCAGATCGGCGACAACGGCCGTCAGCTCGACGCCCCGTTCAGCGGCAAGTTCAGCCGCCTTGCACAAGCCGACCTCCGAACCGTCCACCGCCGTCACCCGGTAGCCGAGCGAGGCCAGGTAAACCCCGTTGCGCCCTTCGCCCTCCCCCAGCATCAGAATATTCCCCTGCGGCAGGCGATCCACAACCGAAACCAGAAATGCGTTGGGGGTTGTGCCGTAGAGGTAGCCGGACTCGCTGTAGCGTTCATCCCAGTTGGTTGTTTTCATTCATCTCCCCTTCCCTGGGTCGGATTTCATCGAAGTATTCATATACCACTATGCTTTAAAAAAATGCAAGCCGGGATCAAGAAACTCTCAATCCCCTGTGTCGCTGTGTTCCAAGCACGAAAAAATTATTAAAATAACGGTTTATTATGTGCATTTTTATGCGGAAATTTGATTTCGATTCTGCTACGATGGTTTTTCATTAAAAACCACGTTTTTACTGCTGGAGGTATCGTATGGGCGAAACAGCTCCCGTTGACGGCTTCTCGCCAAAATCGGCCCGGGTCATGGTGGTGGATGATGAGCGCTGCATCCGCACGACCATCCATGAACTGCTGGCTTCGGAGGGGATCAATTCCATCAAGGCCGCCGGATCTGATGAATGTTTGCGGTTCCTGCGGGAGGGTTTCCAGGGCGTGATCCTGATGGATGTCATGATGCCGGTCCGCAATGGCTGGGACACGATCCGCGAAATAAAAAAAGAGGGGCTGATGGAGGGAAACATCATCTCAATGCTGACCGCGATGGATGTTTCGGATCAGCGCATGGAAGGTCTGCAGGAATTTGTTATCGACTACATTACAAAGCCGTTTGAGCCCACTGAATTGATCGCCGCCGTCCACAGGTATCTGGCGCTTCTGGACGGGCCGACCGGGGAGTAGCGGATGCCGGGCTGCAATATCGTTCTGATCGGCGCTTCAACCGGCGGCCTGAAGATTCTTGAGCAACTTTTCCCGGAGCTGCCGGTACTGAAGGCGGCCGTGGTAGTGGTGCAGCACATTACTCCCCTGGTCGACCAGTCCTTTGCCTCCTCCCTGGCACGGGTCTCCAGAATGCCGGTCAGTCTTGCCAAGGAAGGACAACACCTCCAGGCCGGCCAGGTTTTTCTGGCGCCGGGCGGAGTTCATCTGCTGCTTGCCGGCAACCGCTCCTTTCACTTCTCCAGTGCCGAAAAAGTCAATTCCGTACGCCCCTCGATCGACGTGGCCATGAAATCCGTGCTGGCGCCGATCGGCACCCGGATAGCGGGAGTGGTTCTGACCGGCATGGGCTGCGATGGCGCGGCCGGGATTGCGCATATCAAGCAGATCGGCGGGATCACCATCGCCCAGGATCAGAAAACCAGCGTTATTTACGGCATGCCCAAAGCGGCCGCCGAAACCGGAAAAGTAGACTTTGTTCTTTCAACTGATAAAATAGCAGTCAAATTGCGTGAACTTTTCGGATAACAATTCAGAGGAACCAAAGGAGTTTAACCATGCAGATCACCCGCTTCAAGAACTGGCGCATTCAGTACAAGATCATGTCCATCTCGGTCATCAGCGTAACCGTTATGATGGCTGGTCTGTTCATTTACCTGCTGCCGCTGATCGAATCACGGATCATGAAGGAAAAAGAGGACGCCACGCGGCATGTCGTGGAGATGGCCACCAGCATTGTGGAATACTACGACGCCGAAGTTAAGGCCGGCAGGCTTACCCTGGAGCAGGGCCAGAAACAGGCCGCCACGGAAGTTTCAAAGCTGCGTTATGAAAAGAAGGAATATGTCTGGATCAATGACACGACAAAGCCTATCCCCAAAATGATCATGCACCCGATCATGCCGGCCCTGGACGGCAAGGTCATTGATGACCCAAAATTCAACAAGGCCACCGGAGCCCGTTATGCCTTGAGCAGCGAAGTAAAAAAACTGGACGGGACCAATCTCTTTGTGGCTTTCAACGAAGTCTGCGAACAGGCCGGTCACGGCTTTGTGACCTATGAATGGGCCAAGCCGAAAGAGGGGGGCGGCTCAACCAGCGAACTCTACCCGAAGCTGTCATACGTGAAGCTTTACAAACCGTGGGGCTGGATACTGGGAAGCGGTATTTACGTTGACGAGGTAACAAAACAGGTCAACACCGTCAAATGGATTCTGGTGACTCTCAACATCGTCTTCGCCCTGTTCATGCTGACCCTCTGTTATCTGATCAGCCGCGGCATCACCAAAACCCTCGGATATGTCGACAAGAGCCTGGAGGAGATGTCCAGCGGCGGCGGCGACCTGACCAAGCGCCTGAAGATCGAACGTGACGATGAAACCGGATCGCTGGCGCACTCCTTCAACAACTTTCTGGACAATATGAAGGGCATCGTGGTGCGCATCAACCAGAATGCGGTTGAAGTGGCCGCCTCGGCCGAGCATCTCAACAACACCTCGGCCAGCATCGCCAGCGGCACCGAACGGGCCGCCTCGCAATCGACCTCGGTGGCCATCGCCTGCGAGGAGATGGCGGCCACATCGGCCGAGATCGCCCAGAACTGCATCCGGACGGTCGAGATATCCAACCGGGCTTCCCAGACCGCCATGAACGGTTCGGAAGTCGTCAACCATGCCGTGCAGAGCATCCAGCGCATCGCCATCAAGGTTCAGCAGAGCGCCAAAACGGTCGAGTCGCTCGGATCGCGCTCCGAACAGATCGGCAACATCGTCGGCACGATCGAGGACATCGCCGACCAGACCAACCTGCTGGCGCTCAACGCCGCCATCGAGGCCGCCCGGGCCGGCGAGCAGGGGCGCGGTTTTGCGGTGGTGGCCGACGAGGTGCGCGCCCTGGCCGAGCGCACCACCAAGGCAACCCGCGAAATCGGGGAGATGATCAAGGCCATCCAGCAGGAAACCAAATCGGCGGTGGGCGCCATGGAAGAAGGCGTTCAGGAGGTAGAACGCGGAACCGAGGATGCGGCCCGCTCCGGCAAGGCTCTGGAGGAGATTCTGGAACAGGTCGGCGACGTCACCAGCCAGATCAACCAGATCGCCACCGCAGCCGAGCAGCAGACCGCCACCACCAACGAGATCAGCAAGAGCATGCATGAGATCACCGGGGTCGTCAGCAACGCCTCGCACAGCTCCCAGGAAACCGCCAGCGCCGCCAGTCAGCTGGCCAAGATGGCCGAAGAGCTGAAACAGATCGTGGCCCAGTTCCGGATGTAGGCCGGCGCTGCAGTAAAGCAGAACGTCAGTTAAATAACACAGAGCAACGGAGCAACAGAGAGATAGATTTTCCTCCGTTGCTCTGTTGCTCTGTGTTTCAAATGTTTTCAAAATTAAGTAATTGCCTTGAGAGATTTTGTTTTAGTATACTAACGCCAGACCGTCGCGCAGCCTGGGGCATGTCATGGAAATAATCTCTTCCACCTACAATTCGTCAACGGCGGGCGTCTACGCCCTGCAGCCACGACAAAGCGGCACGGACAAAACCGGTGCTGAACAGGCCCCCCCTCGTGCGAAAGCGCCTGTCCCGGACAATTCAGACCCGCAGAAGGGTTTCCAGCCCTCGGATTCCACCGCTGCGGAGTTCGTTCCCTATTCCCCGCTCAGCAAGAACATTCAGGATCCGCAGCTTCAGGCCGAAGTGGCCCGCCTGAAATCGACCGAGGAGAAGGTCAAGGCCCACGAGGCGGCCCACAAATCAGCCGGGGGCACCATGACCGGCCCGGTTTCTTACACCTATACCCGCGGGCCGGACGGCAGGAACTACATCAGCGGCGGTGAAGTTCCCATTTCCATCTCCAGCGGGAACACTCCCCAGGAAACCATCAGCCGTATGCAGCAGGTCATTCAGGCCGCCCTGGCTCCGGCCGATCCTTCCCCCCAGGATCGGGCCGTGGCGACCCAGGCCGCAGCCCTGCAGCAGCAGGCCCGCCAGGAAGCGGCCAGCACGACACCACCCCAGGACAAACCCGTCCCTGCCGGTACCCGGAATAATGAACTCGCAGCCGCATACAGCGCCCTGCAACCCGAAACATTATCTGCATCATCCCGAACCGCCGGGACAGAATCCCGGCCGGTTTCCTACTACGCATAACCTTCAGGGAAACTTGATTTACCCCTCCTGCAAATTGCCATAAAAGCCAACTGACTTCTGGACGTACAAGCCGAAATAGTGCATTATTCCGAAAATTTGTCCGGCGCCGTACCGCCACCACCGAACGGCACGGCTCCACGATAAGGAAACCAGCGATGCCCCCCTGCCGCACCGCCCTGATATACTCGCCTTTGTTGGGCAATTTCAGCTACGGTGACGATCATCCCTTCAAGTTGCAGCGCCACCATCTGGCCTATGACCTGCTTGAAGCTTACGGACTGCTGAAGCTGCCCGACATGGAGATCCGCGATTGCCGGCCGATCAGCGAGGAGCTGCTGTTGAGCTTCCATGACCGGGCTTATATCGAGCGTTTGAAGGAATTCAGCGCCTCGGACCAGCCCCGGGCCGACTTCAGCTATGGCCTGGGCGATGCGGACTGTCCGGTCTTCAAGGGGCTGTACGACTGCGCCGCGCTGGGCGCCGGGGCCACCTTCGAGGCGGTGCGGCTGGTGGAGGAGGAAGGTTTTCAGATCGCCTTCAATCTGGCCGGGGGGTGGCACCATGCCCATCGTGCCAGGGCCTCCGGTTTTTCGTACATCAACGATGCCGTGCTGGCGATCAACTGGCTGGTCGCGCGCGGACGGCGGGTGGTGTATCTGGATATCGACGCCCATCACGGCGACGGCGTGCAGGAAGCTTTCTACGACAGCGACCAGGTTCTGACGATCTCGCTGCACGAAAGCGGGATCTACTTTTACCCCGGCACCGGCTTCGAGGACGAGATCGGCGAGGGACGCGGCAAGGGCTATTCAGTCAACCTGCCGCTGATTGCCCACTGCGACGACGCCCTGTATATGAAAGCTTTTGACGAAGTGGCCTATCCGCTGATCGCGGCCTACAATCCGGACATCATCGTCACCCAGATCGGGGCCGACACCTTCCGCACCGATCCGCTCACCCGGCTGGAGATAACCACCCACAGCTACAGCTACATCATGCGCAAGCTGAAGGCGCTCAAAATCCCCTGGGCGGCCCTGGGGGGGGGCGGTTACGATCTGATGAACACGGCCCGGGCCTGGACCATCGCCTGGGGGGTCATGAACGGCGTGCAGCTCAACCCGCGCCTGCCGCGCTCCTTCATGAACAAAATCGCGCCGCTGGGCTATCCCAACCGTGTGCTGCTGGATGCCATGCACTGGGCCTCGGAGGACGATCGCAATCTGGCCTTGAGCGCCGTGGAAAAAAGTATCGCCCGCATCAGAAAAAGCATATTCCCTGGTATAATCGGACGCTATGGCCCGCTTGTCTGACAATAGCCAGCTGCTGGACGCTTCCGGCAGGCCGCTCCGCTCGATTCTGGCGATCAACCGCCTGCCGGAAGCGGAAAAAGAGCGCATCTATGCCGTTCTGCTGCCCCAGCGCCTGCGCCGGCTGCTGGGCCTGGCCGACACCGGCTCCTGCAACAGCGCCGGCGAACGGCTGGTGAATTACATCGCCCCCCAGGGCTTGTCGCTGCTGCGGATCGAGGCCCGCCAGCACCCCGGCGACCCGGACACGGTCTTTTTCCTGGAGCTGGCCGACACCCCCTTTCACCAGCTGGAACTCTGCTTCTGCATCATCTGCGACCCGACTGCGCCGCGCTTTGATGTGGATATTGACGAGCAGGGCAAAATCAACTGGTTCGCGTCCCACGGCCGCAATATCCCCGAGGAGCTGCGCGCCATGCGGGCCGGTCTGTTTCCTAACCAGACCCGGCGCGGACTGCAGCTCTTCGCCGATTTCTTCCCGCTGCTGGAGCGCTTCACCGACGCTCTGGGAATAGAGATGATCGTGGCCGAGACACTGTCCTACGACAACGCCATCCGCTATGAGAAGTACGGTTTCGACTACCTGCGCGGCAAACGCCTGATGGGCGAGATCGATCGCGAATTCCAGCCAGGCGGTCGTTATTTTGCCCGCCTGGACGGCTCCACCCCTTTCCGCATGCCGGGCATGGAACGGACCGTGCGCGGCAGAAGCTGGGCCATCCACGACGGCATCCTTGATGAACCCTGGGATGATGTGCAGATTTACAAAATGGTCGGCGTAAACGCCGCCATAGATATGTTTCCACAACGAGAACAGGAGCAGCGATGAACAACAACCAACAGACCACCCCTACGCCGCTTGACGGCATCTTTTATTTCACACCGCCCGCCGATTATCTGCTGACCGGCCGGGACGGCCGGGTAGCGATCAGCTGGGACGGCCGGCCGCCGATCCCCCTGCTGGATGAGGATTTCGATGCTCTGCAGACCGGTGCCATGCCCGACTACGACATGGTCGGGCGCGGCATCTACCAGGCTCTGCGCCACAATCCGGAGTGCGCCTTTGCGTCCGAATACGCCGCCCTGCTGAAAGAGGCCTACCCGCACATCGTTTCGGAACTGGGGGGGCAGATCATCATGCTGGACGCCAAAGAGGTCGACACCCCCTACCTGGACCGCAAGATCAATTTCCTGAAGATCATGTCGCTGCTGGATCCGGCCAACGCCGGGCTGCCGCTGGAGATCGCCCGCACCTTCAGCGACAAGGGCACCCGCCTGGCGACCCTGCATCAGGCCGTCACCAGCTGGTACAACGCCGAAAAATATCTGGCAAAAGCGCTGGAAATCA
Organism: Deltaproteobacteria bacterium; assembly: GCA_021850095.1. Lineage (GTDB taxonomy): Bacteria > Desulfobacterota > Desulfuromonadia > Geobacterales > Pseudopelobacteraceae > JACRCG01. The sequence continues at coordinate 32,054 of JAJZRX010000021.1, read as the reverse complement.
ATCCGGAGGATCGCCATGCCGCCTACGAGTACGGTGAGGCGCTGTATGTGCTTGGCCGCTACGAAAAGTCGGCCGAGGTCTGGAGCGGGGTTCTGCCGCACTTCGAAGCTGCCGAGCGGGCCAAAGTGGAGAACAGAATCGCCGGCATTCTGGCCGGCAAGCTGCCGCTGGTTCCGCCGCTGGATTATCTGACCGCGCTGTCTCTGGCGGTCGAGGCGCAGCACGCCGGCCGGCATGACGAAGCGGCCGCGATTATCGAGGACGTGCTTTCCGATCCGGTTTTTGCCGAACAGTTTCCCATGAATGAGGTTTACTATCTGCTGGGAACCTGCTATCAGGAAATCGGCTTGATCAAGGAAGCATCGGAAGCATTCAAGAGGAGTTGAGCATGTTCGGTTTCAGTGCGGCGGACTGGATTTTCTGCGGCGGGGTTCTGCTGGTGATCTTTTTTTGCGTCGCCATCAGCGATATGCGCAAAAAGAAACCGTAGCAGGTGGAGCTTCTTGCAAAAGTATTTCCATTCATGCTTCGATACCTCAGCACGAACTGAAATACAGTTACTTAAGAGATTCAAAATCCGTTCACCCTGATGTATAGAAGGGTGATAAGGACTTTTGCAAGAGCCTCGGTGGTAAAATTATAACAGAGCGAGGGCCAGATGGTGGAAATCGACAACGATGACGAACATGAACAGCGACGGCCGCTGGGGATAGTTCTGCTGGGGGGCTTGTACCTTTTTTTCTTCCTGCTGACCATGTCCACCTTCGGCCACCCGTTTCCTTTCATGGGTACGATCTACCAGGGGCGGCCGGCCGAGACCCTGGTGTTCGTGGACAGCCTGATCTGTCTTTATCTTTTTCTGGGACTGATGAAGCGCCAGAACCTGACCTGGTATCTTCTGCTCGGTTACAACGCGTTCGAGCTGGTCAATACACTGACCAACCTGCTCTTAATCACGCCGGCCGAACTGGAAAAGATCGTCGGCGACAAGATCGATCCCCAGGGGATCATGGCCAGCAACATATCGGTCATGATCGCTATTCTGCTGCTTTCGGTCTTCATTTACCGGCAGCGCGAATACTTCACCAACCGTTCCTGGTACCTGTTTTAAATTAAACGGCACACATACTGCAAGCAATTAGCGGGAAGATCTGATGGGCTCAACCGGCGTCACAGTCTGCATTGAAAAACTGAATAAATCCTTCGGCAGCAACCATGTGCTGAAAGACGTGGATCTGGAGATTCGGGCCGGCGAAACATTTTCAATCATCGGCCCTTCCGGCACCGGCAAAAGTATCCTGCTGCGCCATATCATCGGCCTGGAAACGGCCGACAGCGGTCGGATCCTGATCAACAACGAGCCTTACGGCTCGCTGCCGCGCAGCTACCGCAGCAGCATGGTTTTCCAGTCTTCAGCTCTTTTCAACTCGCTGACGGTGGGAGAGAACATCGGTCTCTGGCTGCGCGAGCACCGCATCCATCCGGAAGCGCGGATACGGGAAATCATCACCGAAAAACTGGCCATAGTCGGTCTGGAAGGAAAAGAGGGGCTGCGCACATCAGAGCTTTCCGGGGGCATGAAAAAGAGGGTCGCCATTGCCCGTTCGCTGGCCATGGAGCCTGATCTGGTGCTGTACGACGAGCCGACCGCCGAACTGGATCCGGTCACTACCGACGAACTGGCCGAAACGATCGTCTCGCTGCGCAGCCGCACCAGCACGACCACGATCATCGTCACCCACGACCTGAACTTCGCCCTGTACCTGTCCGACCGGATCGCCATGATGCACCAGGGGCGGATTGTCGCCATCGGGACGCCGCACGAGATCAAGGTCAGTGACAATCCGTTCGTGAAAAGTTTTGTCCGCACCACCACCAAGGGGATCAACGGACCGTAATCCCGCGAAGGATCAACCATGCGCCTCATAACCTTCCTGTGCGCCGTCGCGGCACTGCTCGGCGCCTGTGCCGGCCTGAAGCAGGCCTATCCGCTGCTGCCGGTGTCCGAATACGAAAAGATGATCGTCGGCCGACTGGATGCGGATTATGTCGGCGACGACAACTGCGTTTCAAAATGCCATGCCCATGACAGGATCCGCGAATTTGCCCGTTTGAGCGTGCATGGTGAACAGATCAAACCCGAAACCGGCCTGCCGCTGGTGAACTGCGAATCGTGCCACGGCCCGGGTAGCCTGGCGATTGAAAAAATCGAGCAGAACGTGCAACTGCTGGGAGAAAAGGGCAATCGCTGCGACACAACCAAGCTGATCGACCTGAAAAAGCTGCCTCCCCAGGCCCAGTCGCTGATCTGCCTGAAATGCCACAGCGTTGCCTCCACCCCCTCCCTTTCGCACTGGAACAGCAGTGTGCACGCCATGAGCGAATTGAGCTGTTCCTCCTGCCACAAGCTGCACGAAAGGCCGCAACAGAAGGTCAGCCACGAGAAGATGGCCGAACTCTGTTACAGCTGTCACCCCGACATCCGGGCCCAGTTCAGCCTGCTGTCCCACCACCCGATGCGCGAACGGAAGATGGACTGCTTCGACTGTCACGAGGCCCATGGTTCGGCCAACACAAAAATGCTCAAAGAGGCCACCACCCGCGAGTTGTGCGGTCGCTGCCACATGGAGAAAAGCGGGCCGTTCGTCTATGAACATGGCGACGTGATCGAAAACTGCCAGAACTGCCACTCCCCGCACGGCTCGGTCAACCGGCGGCTGCTGTCGGCAGCCATGCCGTTTCTCTGCCTGCAATGCCACAACCCGGGACACCCCTCCGTGCTTGAGGCCGGCCAGAAACGGCTGTTTGCCGGGCGCTGCAGCGACTGTCACTCGTCGGTACACGGTTCCAACAGCCCGGACGGCAACGGCGCCGGAGGTTTAAGAAGATGAGCATGAAACGCCTGTTCAGCGGCCTGGCACACCCCCTGGCCCCCTTGGGCGGGATTCTGCTGCTGACCCTCGTCCTCTCGGTCCAGTCCGCCCGCTGCGAAGATACGCCACCCGTTGATGACGTCGAGCTGGCCGATGAAGTCGAAACGGTTGAGGTTGAGCCCTTTCAGCAGGCCGCCCTGTATGCCGGATATCGCTTCATCTCCCCGGTTGACAATCCGGCCCTTGCCGCCCCTTATCTGCGGCTCAAGTCGGGAGTCAGCGGCGGTTTTTCGGCCGGGACGGTCGGAACCGATCTCAAGCTTTCGGCAGACGCCCAGCTTCTGCATCCCGATGATTACAATGCCGACCTGACGCTGGATTATTCCGGCCTGTACCGGCTTGCGCTCCACAGCACTTCGCTCTGGCACAACCTGGAGCGCCTGCCCAGCGCATCGATCGCGCCCGAAGCGGGCCGGGATGCCGACCTGGGCAACAGTTATGGTGTCAGAACCGTCATAAGTCAGGCCAAAAACCGTTTCAAGCTGGGCAACAACCCGATCCACCTCAACCTGAACTACTGGCAGCTGGTCCGCGAGGGGAAGAACCAGCTTCTTTTCTCAGATTTCGATTTCGAATCGAACTTCAACCTCAGGGGCGCCAGCGCCCGGCCGGTTTCGGTCGACAGCATCACCCGCGAAGGGACGGTCGCCCTGGATGCCCACCTCGGGCCGCTCAACGCCGCCTACGCCTTCACGATCCGCGACTTCTCCAACCAGGCCCCGGACAGTAGAAACGTCTTCAGCGGTTCCCCCCTGCCCCAGGCCCATAACGTGATCGACGACAGCCGCAGCACGACTCACACCTTCAAACTTTTCAGCGACGTGAGCGGCGGCCTGACCACCAGCGCCCTTTATTCCATCAGCCAGTCAGAAAGCGCTGCCGAGCGCGGCGACGCCCGCCCCTCCAGCGCTCCGACGGTCTCGCTGCAGACCGCTGCCGGCGACATCAGCTACACCCCCTTCCACCAGCTGTCCCTGAACCTGAAATACCGCCGCCTGCAGATTGACCGGGAAACGGCGGACAGCGTCTCTTCGGCATTTGTGCAGCCGGCGACACCCGGCGCGCTATCCCTGAAGCCGGCCATTGATTCGGTCAAGGATACGCTGATCCTGTCGCTCAGCTACCGGCCGATCCCCAAGATCAGCTACCGTTTCGAATACCGGGCCGAACTGGAGACACGCGACCATCTGCCCGACCGCCAGAATGACGGCACGAAAAGCGAAAGCCGCCAGACACACACCGGCAAAGCCAGCTTTATCTGGAAACCGCTCAACGGCGTCAGGCTCAACGCCGCCTACAGCTACGCCGCAAGCGACCATCCGGCCTATTCTTCGTCGTTCGGAGAACGCCACAACGGGCAAGCCTTGATCAGCTATGCCAGCAGCGGACGCTGGGGCATTTCAGCCAGCTACCTGGGCCGGTTTGAAAGCGCCGAAAGCAGTTATCAGCAGACCAGGCTGCCGCGTGAGAGCCTCTCCTCATCGGCCAACGGCACCCTCTGGTTCAGTCCGCTGGAGCGCCTGACGGTCAACGCCGGCTACTCCTTCCAGCGCTTGAAGGTCGAGCAGGCCAATATCTTTGACTACGACGGCAACCCGATTCCTCCGATCCGCACCAACGGCTCCTACCGCTCGACCGCCCATGTTTATTCGCTGGATATGGTTGCAGCCGTCACCAAAACCCTGGATCTGTCACTGGCCCTGCAGCAGACCTTTGCGGATATCAGCTTTTCAGCCACGGACAATTCGCCCGATCCGGCCTATTCAGCAGCCGGGATCGGCGACTACGCCCGGCTGCTTTCAACCACAACCGCCCTGACGACCAGGGCGGACCTGCGCCTCAACAAAAATCTGGGGTGCTCACTCGGCTACAGCTTCAGAGCCTACCATGCCGGTCAGCCGCTCTTTGACGGCGCCGCGCACGAAACCCTGCTGTCCCTGACGGGACGCTGGTAAACGACCATGCTGCCTACTGCCGCAAACATAGCCCTGACGGGGATCATGATCCTGGCGCTGCTGATTCCGCAGCACTCCTTCGCCACGGTCATCGCCGCCATGATGAGCAGCGACCAGCCGCGCTACCGCGAGGCGCACCGCGCCTTCGTCAAGGCGATTGCGGCTCGCGGCTATGGCGCGCCCGGCACCGAGATCATCCTGCAGACCCCCAACCCGGATCAGCTTTCCTGGTCCAACACGGTGCGAAAGTTCAACGCCTACCGTCCCGACCTGATCGTGGCCTACGGCGCCCCGGCCGCCATGACCGCTTTCCGGGAAGCCAGCGGGATTCCGGTTGTCTCGGTTGATGTTTTCGCCACCGATCAACCGATCAAGGGCATGTGCGGCGTCAGTTCGCGCGTGCCGATGGTGACCCTGCTCAAAACCCTGCAGGGCATCCGCCCCTACCGCAAGATCGGCGTACTGCACACCCCGCACGAGGCCGGCTCCCAGCGCCAGCTGGACGACATAAAAAAATATTCCGGGCTGCTCGGCCTGACGATTATTGAAGCCAGCGTCAGCTCGCCTGCAAAGCTCGATGCGGCGCTTGGCAAGCTGCTGGACAAGGCCGAAGTCATCGTGGCGACCGAAAGCGCGGCCGTCAGCAGCCAGCTGGAGAAGATCTCCTCCAGGAGCCGTGCCAAAAACATACCGGTCGTCTCCACTACTCCCGATGCCGCCGAAAAAGGCGCTCTGGTTTCGCTGGAAATCAATCCCAACGAACAGGGGCACCTGGCGGCGGATATGGCTGCCCGCGTTCTGGAAGGTGCAAAAACGCAACACCTCTCCCTGCTTTCCCCCCATCGCATCGATCTGGTCATCAATATGCGGGCCGCCCGCGAAATGGGGATCGAAATCCCCTTCGCGGTTATCAGCAGCGCCACCCGGCTGATCAAATAATTTTTTATTTCACCCGGCCGCCGAATCGGCTATAGTGCTTCTCTATGGGAAGAATACTGCTTATTGATGACGATCAGGGTTTCACCAATTTTCTGGGCGATTACATCCGCGAAAACTACCCGCTGCTGCAGGTCGAAATCCGCAATAATCCGGTGGCGGCCCTGCATTCGATCAGAACCGGTGGTTATGACCTGATGCTGATCGACCTGGAGATGCCGGCCATGGACGGGCTCAAGCTGCTCAAGTTCGCCGTTGAGGCGGGCATGGACAAGAACCGCATCGTCATCCTCTCCGGCCGGGATGCCGACTTCCTGCATGATCTCTGCCCGATGGGCACCTGCCTGGCAGTTCTGAACAAGTTCGAAGCCCGCCAGAAAACGGTGCTGGACATGGTTTTCAGTTCGCTCAACCGAAAAGCCGGAGCGTCCTGAATGTCATGCCCGATCTGCTGAAAACATCCGCCGTCCTGGTTCTGATAATTATCCTGCTGCGGCGCAAGGTTTCCATGGCAGCGGTCATGCCGATCGGAGCCGCCCTGCTGGCGCTGATCTACCTCCCCCCACCCCACAAACTGCTGCTGGCGCTCCGCACGGCGGTTTTCGCCGCCACCTCGCTTGAAATGACCCTCACCCTGGTGCTGACCATGGTGATGGAGAACATCCTGCGCACCACCGGCATGCTGAAACGCATGGTAGCCTCCCTGTCGGCGGTCATCTCGGACCGCCGGGTGGTCATGGCCACCTTGCCGGCCATGATCGGCATGCTCCCCTCCCCCGGCGGCGCGATCTTTTCAGCTCCCATGGTGAACGAAGCCAGCGGCCGGGCCGAGATCGCACCCGAGCAGAAGGCACTGGTCAATTATTGGTACCGCCATATATGGGAGTACATCTCGCCGCTTTACCCCGGCATCATCCTGGTATCCGGATTGAGCGGCCTTTCCACCCGGACGCTGTTTCTGGCCAACCTGCCCTATGCCCTTTCGGTCGTGGGCTGGGGGGCGCTGTTCTGCTTTCGCGGCCTCAAACACCAGGACACGCCCCGGATCGCAGGCGGTCAAGGGCGGGAATTTCTGACATTCCTGCTGATGATTGCGCCGATCATGCTGGCGCTTCTGCTGGTGGTGCTGTTCCAGGTAAGCTCAATAGCGGCACTGGGGAGCGCGATCATCACGCTCTACCTCTGCCATCGTTTTACGCCGGCCATGATAGCTAAAAATCTCCGGGAGAGCATTTCCCCGAAAGCGCTTTTTCTGGTGATCGGCATCATGATTTTTCAGGAGGTGCTGCGCGCCACCGGCGCCCTGGCCGGCATCTCTTCCTTTTTCAGCGCATCACAGATGCCGCTGCACCTGCTGCTGGTTCTGATTCCGTTTATCGCCGGTATCATGACCGGCCTGACGGTCGGGTTTGTCGGCATCACCTTCCCGCTGTTGTTGCCCCTGATGGGTGACGCGACGCCATCACCCGGACTGGTAGCGCTGGCCTTCGGCTCCGGTTTCGCCGGAGTCATGCTCTCGCCGGTCCATCTCTGCTATGTGCTGACCTGCGAATACTTTCAGGCCGACATCGCCCGGGTTTATCGGCGCCTGCTGATCCCCTCGGCACTGGTCATGCTGGCCGCCCTGGTTCCGCTCTATCTGTACTGACAATACTGATAGGATGATTTGACTCTTGCCTTCTGTCGCAGTTGTGGCACAATCGCCCCATGAAAACTGACAGTAAACTAATCCTGATTACCGGGGCAAACGGCTTTATCGGCCGGCGCCTGACCACAGCCCTGCTGGCCGGCGGTCACCGCATCCGCTGCCTGGTACGGAAAGCGTCATCACAGATTCCGCAGGGCGTCGAAACCTGCATCGGCGATCTGCTGGAGCCGGCCACGCTGACGGTGGCGCTGGAAGGCGTCGATACCGCTTATTATCTGGTGCACTCCATGGCGGGCGGGCGGGCCGGTTTTGAGCACCGCGACCATGACGCCGCCGAGAATTTCGTCCGGGCGGCCGAAAAAGCCGCTGTCCGGCGGGTGATCTACCTGGGCGGCCTGGGTGAAACCGGCGACGAGCTTTCCGAACACCTCAAGAGCCGCCTGGAAGTCGCCAGCATCCTGCGTACCGGAAAATTCGCCACCACCTTTCTGCGGGCGGCCGTGATCGTCGGGGCGGGCGGGGCCTCCTTCGAACTGGTGCGGGGTCTGGTCAAGCGTTTGCCGGTCATGATCACGCCTCGCTGGGTTTCAACCAGATGCCAGCCGATCGCGGTCAATGACGTGGTTGCTTATCTGGCCGGCTGCCTGACCGACGAGCGCACCGCCGGGCAGACCTACGACATCGGCGGCCCGGAGGTCATAACCTACCGTGACATGATGGAACGTTTCGCCCGGCTGGAGGACAAGCACCTGCTGATCATTCCGGTCCCGGTGCTGACCCCCAAGCTGTCGTCCTACTGGGTGGCCCTTTTCAGTCCGGTGCCCCCCTCGGTATCCATGCCGCTGATCGAAGGCTTGAGCAACGAGGTCATCTGCCGTGAAAACTCGATCCGCGACCTTATCCCGCTGCAGCTGACATCCTACGACACGGCTGTGCAACAGGCACTGGCCGAAGAAGGCGCCTACCCGGCCTGACGGAAGCGCTGACAACACAACCATTGAAGGAGGAAGGGACATGAAAAAGATCGGTGTGGTACTGTCCGGCTGCGGAGTGCGGGACGGCAGCGAAATCCATGAAGCGGTGTTTGCCCTGCTGGCGATTGACAAATATGGCGCGGAAGCGCTCTGCATGGCTCCCAATGCCGACTTTGCGGTAACCAACCATTTGAGCATGCAGGAGAGCGGCGAGAAGCGCAACGCCCTGGTGGAATCGGCCCGCATCGCGCGCGGCAACATCCGCGACATGGCCGAAGTCAAGGCCGCCGACCTGGATGCGATCGTCTTTCCGGGCGGCTTCGGAGCGGCCAAGAACCTGTGCGACTTTGCCATGAAAGGCGCGGCGGCGGCGGTTCATCCCGAAGCGGCGCGCCTGCTGAAGGAGATGGCCGCCGCCGGCAAGCCGATCGGCGCCATCTGCATCGCGCCGGCCCTGATTGCGGCGGCGCTGGGCAAGGAACTGACCCCGACGCTCACGATCGGCAACGACGCCGGCACCGCCGCCGAAATCGAGAAAACCGGCGCCCGGCACCAGGATTGCCCGGTAACCGATTTCGTGATTGACGCCAAAAACAAGATCGTCTCGACCCCGGCCTATATGCTGGCCAACCGCATCTCCGAAACCTGCGAAGGGATCGACAAGTGCATCCGGGAAGTCATCAAACTGGCCTGAGCCGGATGACGACATCCATTTTTCAAGGGCGAAGCGTGCTTCGCCCTTATTTTTGCGCAAGGACATATCACCGATGAAGCTGCCCCTACTCTGCCTGTTCGCCGCCATCACGATCTTCAGCTACTGGCTGCGCCACCTCAACCTGCAGCACCTGAAACAACACGGTTCACAGGTGCCGCACGGCTTTGAGGGCGCAATTGACGAGCAGAAACTCCGCACCAGCAGCGCCTACACCTTCGACTCCAGCCGTCTGGGATTGTGGGATTCGCTGTTCGATAACGCCCTGTTGCTGCTCTTTTTGTTCGGCGGCCTGATCGTAATCTATGACCGCTGGGTCAGCGGGTTGAGCGACTCGTACATCGTTTCGGCGATCCTCTTCTTTCTGCTGCTGACCTGGATCCAGACCCTGCTGGGGGTTCCCTTCGACCTGTACGGTACCTTCCGGATCGAGGCCCGCTACGGTTTCAACACCACCACTCCGCGGCTCTGGTTGAGCGACCTGCTCAAGTCCCAAGCCATCGGCGCTCTCCTGCTGGCCTTTCTGATCGCTGTCGTCTTCTGGCTGATCCGCTGGAGCCCGCAACACTGGTGGCTCTGGGTCTGGGGTTTCATGGCGTTTTTCAGCCTGTTCATGATGTTCATCTCGCCCTATGTCATCGAACCGCTCTTCAACAGGTTTGAACCGGTGACGGAAGAGGGGCTGGAAGATGAAATCCGGATCATGATGGAGAAGGCCGGTTTGAAGGTGGGACGGGTCATGCAGATGGACGCCTCCAAGCGCAGCAAGCATTCCAACGCCTATTTCACCGGTATCGGCAAGGTCAAGCGCATCGTGCTGTTCGACACGCTGATCAAACAGATGAGCCATGGCGAGATTGTGGCGGTGCTGGCCCACGAGATCGGGCACTGGAAAAAGGGGCATATCTGGAAACGGCTGCTGGTGGCCGAGATCATGGCGCTGGCCGGGTCCTGGATCAGCTTCAAGCTGCTGGCCTGGCCCGGCCTGCCGGGATTGCTGGGACTGCCGGCCGACCTGTCGCTGCCGGCCCGGATGATCGTGCTGGGTTTTATCGCTTCGCTGGCCCTGTTCCCGCTGGGGCCGTTTTCGGCCTGGCGTTCCCGCTGCCACGAATGGGAAGCCGACCGTTTCGCCAGCGACCTGACCGGCAAACCAGAAGATCTGGCCTCGGCCCTGGTCAAACTCGCGGTCGAGAACCTCTCCAACCTCTTCCCGCACCCCTGGTATGCGGCCTTTCACTACTCCCACCCCCCGGCGGTGGAACGGGTCAGGACGCTGCGGGAGTGGAGCGAGTCGGGCAGACAAAACTGAAAATGGCGGCCAGGGCCGCCATTTTCAGTTCATATAACATCACCATTCCGGTTCCGGCCCGGTCACCGCAATCACATGGTGGCGCCCGCCGCGAAGCTGTTCTTCAGAGAGCCTTTTCTGGCGGAAATTGCGGCGTTCCGGGCCATCATAATCACAGCCACCATCCCCCCGGAGCGGTTCGGAACCGACCTTGACCCATCCATCCGCGCGCCGGAAGGCCAGCACCTCGCCGGCCGCTATCAATCGCCGGAGATCGCGGACATTGACCGTCTCAATCGTGTCGTAGTGAGAAAGCACCTGCACTTTCATCGGCCGCCTCCCTGCCTGGGGCGATAGGGGCACTATTCCCTGGTGTACATGACCGCCACCGCCCGGGCTTTGCCCTCTCCGCCCCCCACCCAGCCGTGCTGCTGGCTGGAGTCGTAGTAGATGCTGTCACCGGCGCGCAGCCTCAATACTTCGTTGTTGTAGTGGAAATCCAGCTCCCCTTCGGTGATGTAAATGAACTCCTCATCCCCTTCATGCTTGAAGAAGAGGGTGTCGTCCCACTCGCGCTTGTCAAACTCGACCAGAAAGGGCTCCATATGCTTGTGACGCAGCCCCTGGGCCAGGGAATGGTACGCGTAGGGGCGGGAAACATCGTTGGCGATCGGACGCGGCACCTTTTCATCTTCGCGGACATCCTCGCGCCTGGTCAGGACATAGGTCTGGCGATGCCCCTCGTCCTCGAAGAAATAATGAATATCTATCTTCAGTCCCTTGGCAATTTTCAGCAGTGTGGCCAGCGGGGGAATAACCTGCTGATTCTCGATCTGCGACAGCAGCGGCTTGGAAAGCGTTGTCAGCTCCGACAGCTCCTGCAGCGTCAGCCGCTTCTGCTGCCGAAGCGCCCTGATTTTTTCTCCGATGCGAAAGGCCTTGATCTGTTCCTTGATGTCGCCCATGCCATTCCCCCCTGTAAAGCGTGCAAATATTTATGTACTTTTACATAAACCGTCCGGTGTTTCAATAACATTATTATGGCACATAGAACGGGGAGCAGACCGGATTGCCGCGCCGGACAAATGCTTGAAAACCGTTCAATGCAATTGACATCCGGGAGCGGGATGATTAGTCTCTGGGTGTTTGCTATTACTAACTCTCGAAAGCTGGATACTATGAAAATAATGCACCGCACATCACTGACAACACTGCTCTGCTGCCTGATGCTAACCGTTCTGGGGGGCTGCAGCGGCAAGAGCGACTCCCCGCTGTACCTGGAATCGAACCGCAAGGGGGGCGAAGCCGAAGCCCCGGTCAAGGAGGTGCCGAGCGACATCCTCTCGACCCAGAAGGCCTTCAGCAACGTATCCAAAAAAGTCACCCCCAGCGTTGTCAACATCTCGACCGTCAGCCGCAAAAAGATCGTGCAGCCCTTTTTCGAGATGAACCCGTTTTTCGAGGACTTCTTCGGAGCGCCCCAGACCCGGCGGGACAAGAGCCTGGGCTCCGGTTTTCTGATCAGCACGGACGGTTACATCGTCACCAACGACCATGTCGTGCGGGATGCCGAGAGTATCCAGGTCAAGCTTTCCAACGACAAGGTCTACGATGCCAAGGTCGTGGGGGGTGATCAGAAGACCGATATCGCCGTGATCAAGATCAGCGCCGCCGACCTGCCGGCGGCGGTGCTGGGAGATTCGGACAAGCTGGACGTGGGACAATGGGCAATCGCCATCGGCAACCCCTTCGGCCTGGATCGCACCATGACGGTCGGCGTCATCTCCGCCACCGGGCGCTCCAACATGGGGATCGAAACCTATGAGAACTTCATCCAGACCGACGCCTCGATCAATCCCGGCAACTCCGGCGGGCCGCTTTTGAACGTGTATGGCGAGGTGATCGGCATCAATACCGCCATCGTGGCCGCCGGCCAGGGGATCGGCTTTGCGATTCCGATCAACATGGCCAAACCGATCTTTTCGCAGCTGATCCAGAAGGGGAGCGTCAGCCGCGGCTACATGGGGGTCACGATCCAGCCGGTAACCGAAGAGCTGGCCCAATCCTTCGGCCTCAAGCAGGCCCGCGGCGCCCTGATCAATGACATCATCAAGGGCAGCCCGGCCGACAAGGCCGGCATCCGCCAGGGGGACGTCATCACCGCCCTGAACGGCACCGAGGTCAAGGATCCCTCCCACCTGCAGCGCCTGGTGGCGGAAGCCGGTATCGGCAAAGCCGTCAAGGTGGTCGTCTTCCGCGATGGCAAAACCATGGACCTGAATCTGACCCTGGCCAGCGCCGACACGGCCCCCAAAGCGCAACGCGATCCGCGCTCCCGAGAGCCAGGCGGCGAGGCCGACCTGCTGGGACTGGTGGTTGAAGACAGCGAGCAGGGTGACGGGGTGGTCGTGGTTGACACCGCCCGGGGCGGCGCCGCCGCCGAAGCCGGCATCCGGCGCGGCGACCTGATCGTGTCGATCAACCGCAAGCGGATCAGCACCAGCGCCGATTATGCCCGCGCCATCCGTTCCAGCTCCGGCGGCAACCTGACAATTCTGGTCCGGCGGGGCGATGCAAGCATCTACTTTGCATTACGGGTAAAATAGTGCTATGGTACGCGCACTTCACCGCATGAGGACGGACTACCATGAATATGATTGATAATCCCGATCAGGCCAAGCGCCTGGCCAGAGCTATTCTTTCCGACGTGGCCATGTACAACAAGGAAAAAGTTGAGAACGGCATCAAAAATGACAATATTTTTGACCTTCTTCAAGAAGAGCTGGAAGAGGGGCGTCAGCACTTCCTGTCCCGTGTCTCGGCCGATATCAATCCGGATTCCATCTACGGCACGGCCGTGGTGGATGTGCTGATCAAACGGGCCGGCAAGATCGAATCGTCAATCTGGTAGCAACGAACACCATCCAGCTTTCCGCGAGGCGCGCCTGTTCCGGCGCGCCTTTGCTTTTCACCGTACTTTCCTGCTGAACAGACTTGAGAGGTAGTATGAACAAGATTTCACTGACCTGCCCGGCCGAAAACGAAGTCAGCCGGATCGATCATTTTCTCTGCCGGGAAATGCCCGACGAATCCCGGGCCAGCATCCAGCGCCTGATAGAAAACGGCCATGTGCTGGTGGACGGCTCGACAGTCAAACCGTCGCACAAACTGAAGGGGGGCGAGCAGCTCGAAGTGGAGATACCGGAACCGCTGCCGGCCCAGCCGCAGGCGGAATCGATTCCGCTGGAGGTGCTCTACGAGGACAGCGACCTGATCGTGATCAACAAGGAGGCCGGCATGGTGGTGCACCCCGGCCCCGGCACCGCCAGCGGCACGCTGGTCAACGCCCTGCTGGCGCACTGCACCGACCTGTCCGGCATTGGCGGCGAATTGCGGCCCGGCATCGTTCACCGTCTGGACAAGGGAACCTCCGGCGTGCTGGTGGTGGCCAAAAACGATCGTTCCCACCAGGCATTGTCTGCCCAGTTCAGCGTCCACTCGGTCAAGCGCATCTATCAGGCCCTGATCTACGGCACACCCCGGGAAGATTCGGGCAAAATAGAGGGGATCATCGGCAGGCACCCGACCGAACGGCTGCGGCTTTCGGGCAAGGCCAAACATGGCAAAAACGCCGTGACCCGCTGGCGGGTCAGGGAGCGCTATAACCGGGTTTCGCTGGTGGAACTGCGGCTGGAAACGGGCCGCACGCACCAGATCCGGGTCCACCTGACCGAGGCCGGCTTTCCGCTGCTGGGTGATCCGCTTTACCCGGATGGCGGACGGATCAACAACATCCCCGACACACAATTGCGCGGCATGATCAACAAGCTGGGACGGCAGGCCCTGCACGCCCGCTGCCTGGGCTTCATCCACCCTTCCAGCGGCGAATACCTGGAGTTTACCGTCGAGCCGCCCCAGGACATGCAGGAGCTGCTGGCATACCTGCGCCAGGCGGCGGGGTAGATTCCAGGCTCCTTGCGCAAAAAAAGCTCACCGATCCGGAGACCAGTGAGCTTGACGAAGCTGCTAACAAGAGGGGCCAGCGTTATACTCCCCTTAATTCAAAAAAACTTTATTGACTTGCTGACGGGTACCCCAAGAACAGTACAAACACACCCGTCTATATAAAATTAGCCGACAAAACCGTCAGCTTTTTATACTGTTATTTGACCACAACCTCGCTTCGAAGCTCACATCAACCTCCCCTGCAACAATCCGAATGGCGCTCATCTGCATGGGCTTTGACCCGGATGACGAGCTGGCCAGAACGTTTCGCCCAGCCGAAACCGTTGCCTACAGCAGCCTTCAGTTGACGGAAATCCCGCTGATGGAATCGATCGCCATCCAGACCTTGGGAGCATACTTTAGCCGCAGGGAAAACGAGGGTCTATGAATCAGTCGTCTCGCCCCCGGTTGAATTCCCGCCGGGATCGTGCTATAGACTCCCCTCGCCCCACCAATCTTTCAACCACAGGTATCCCATGACTCTCGCAGAACAGGTAGTACAGGGCAATATCCGCGCGGCGGCGCGGCTGATGCGCGACATCGACGACAACCGCCCCAGTGCGGTTCAGGAGCTGAAACAGCTTTACCCCCACACCGGCCAGGCCTATATCATCGGCATCACCGGCCCGCCCGGCGCCGGCAAATCGACGCTGGTGGATCAGCTGACCGCTTCGTTCCGCTCACGGGGCCAGAAGGTCGGCGTGGTGGCGATCGATCCGACCAGTCCCTTCACCGGCGGCGCCATTCTGGGCGACCGCATCCGCATGAACCGCCACTCCTGCGATGAGGGGGTCTTTATCCGTAGTCTGGCTACCCGCGGCGCCTTGGGCGGGCTTTCGCGCTCCACCACCGATGTGGGCATGGTCATGGACGCCCTGGGGATGGATATCGTCATCATCGAAACCGTCGGGGTTGGCCAGGACGAGGTCGATATCGTCAAGGCCGCCCACACGACTTGCGTGGTGATGGTGCCGGGGTTGGGCGATGACATCCAGGCCATCAAGGCCGGCATCCTGGAGATCGGCGACGTTTTCGTGGTCAACAAGGCCGACCGGGACGGCGCCGACCGGACCACGCGCGAACTGACCACCATGCTGGAGATGCGCAACGCTCCGGAGGGAAGCTGGAATCCGCAGGTTTTGAAAACCGAAGCCCAGCGCGGGAGCGGCATCGAAGAGCTGACTGCAGAAATCCTGGCCCACCGCGACTTTCTCTTTGCCAGCGGCACCATCGATAATTTTCTGCGCGAACGCAATCAGCGCCACTTCCTCGATATCCTGCGCGACGGGCTTTTCAGAAATGCGCTCGCGTTTATGGCTGGGGACGACACCCTGACCAGGGTTGTGGAAGGGATGGGAAGCCGCAGCATTGATCCCTATTCGGCCGCAGAAGTTGTGCTGCAGGATATGCTTGGAAACAGGGCACGGCTTGCAGACTCCTGATGTCGTTTATTCGATTGAATTAATCTTTTTTTGCTCTATACTTTAAAAACTGCTGAATTGACTTCGGCACTGGAGAGATAAAATGACCCTGACCGGAATTGCATTGATCATCATAACGGTTGCAATTTGTATTTTGGTAGCCACGCTGATCCCGACCATACTGAGCGCCAGGCGCACGTTCGAGTCGGTCGGCGCATTGAGCGAAATGGTTCATAAAGAGCTTCAGCCGACCATCCAGGAACTGACCAGTGTGCTGGCGGAGCTGAAAACCGTTGGCGGCGGGGTGGTGGAACACACTGACGACGTCAAGCGTTTCATGTCGGCGCTGGGTGAAACGGGAACCAATCTGCACACCATCAACCGCTCGGTGGGGGTTGTGACAAACGTTCTCAACACCACCTCGGTCTGGGCAACCGGAGCCAAGGTGGCAGGGAAATATGTGCTTGATCGTTATCTTAAAAAACAAGGAGGTAATTAGCCATGTCCAAAGAAGAGGGAGTATCCGCAGGAACCGTATTGGTATCGTTTGTGGCCGGAGCAGCCATCGGTGCAGGTCTGGCACTGCTGTACGCACCCAAAAGTGGTCGTGAAATGCGCGAGAACATCGCCGACCTGACCGATGACGCGGTGGACAAGATCAAGGAGTACGCCAAGGAAGCCCAGGAGAAAATCAAATCCGCTATCGAAGAAGGCAAGGAAACCATCGTGGAGAAGAAATCGATCCTGGCATCGGCAATCGAGGCCGGACGCGAAGCGATGCACAAAGAACGCAGCTCGGTACAGTAGTACACAACGTGACAGTACGATAAAAAGCCCACCCAAAACGGTGGGCTTTTTATCGTTATCAGCCCGTATTTCAGGAGCAGCATATGAAGCCGCCTCCCGATTGGACTTCGCAAAACAGCACATCATATACAAACTGGAGCGTCTATATCATCCGCTGCGCGGACGGTTCGTTCTACACCGGGATAACCACCGATCCCGCGCGCCGTTTCCGGCAACATGCCGAGGGGCGGGGTGCCAAATTTTTCAGGACACGCAATCCGCTCGAAATAGCGTATCTGGAAGAAGGGCACAGCCGCAGCACGGCCAGCAAGCGGGAAATACAGATCAAGGCGCTGGCAAACAGGGACAAAGCGGCCCTGGTCCGCTGGGCGGCCGATCAAACCTTCCGGCCAGACACTTCGACCGGCAAACAGGATTGATTGTGGTATACAAAAGTATGCCCATATCGCGTCGACTACATACGGCTGCCAGCATGCTCAGGTTGCTGCTGGTCAAATTCATGGACGACCGCTGTCCCATCTACGCTTCCGCGCTGTCATTTTCCAGTCTGCTCTCGATCGTGCCCTTTCTGGCGATTGTCTTTACCATCCTCAAGCTGCTGAACGTGCACACCAGCCTGACGCCGGTGATTCTCTCCAATGTCGCCGCCGGTTCCCACGGTGTCATCACACTCATAATTGACTACATCCACAGTACCAGTGTCGCTTCGCTGGGAGCAGTCGGAATAGCCACCCTGCTGCTGTCGGTCATGGCCACGCTCGACACTGCCGAGGATGCCTTCAACCAGATATGCGAACTGGAGCGCGGCAAAGCCTACCACCACAAATTTCGCGACTACCTGATCGTGATTTTCAGCATTCCGCTGCTGCTGGCTCTGTCGGTCATCATTACCACGGCCCTGCAGAACCAGAACCTGCTGCGCTGGATTTTCGGACTGCCCGGCTTTGGGAGTTCCCTCTTGACGCTGATCAGCCTGACGCCCTATTTGAGTACCTGGATCGCCTTGCTCTTCCTTTACAAGTTCATCCCCAACACCCGCATCAGCTTCAAAAATGCTCTGATCGGCAGCCTGACCGCCGGTACGACGCTGCAGATGGCACAATGGCTCTACATCCATCTGCAAATCGGCGTTTCACGCTACAACGCGATTTACGGCACCCTGGCCCTGCTGCCGGTGTTCATGATCTGGATTTTTACCAGCTGGATCATCGTGCTGGCCGGAATGCAGCTGATCTGGTATCTGCAGAATAAATCAGTTCCGTCGCAGCTGGCGTCATCTGACCGCCAGCCGCAAGAACCGCTCTGAAGGCGATTTCGGCGCCGTTGACTTTCCGGAAAGCTTCCTTTATACTCCCACGACCTATGATCAAATCCAGCCTTTACCGATATGCGGCCGTGTCAGTTGCCGTTGTACTTTGTGCGCTTCCGGCTTTCGCCACCGAGCCGATCCAACCGCTCCTGGCGGAGCTGACCCGGCCGAACGCGCCGCTACTCTCCGCTAACAAGCCCTTGGAACTGATCCCGGCCGACGAGATCGACGCCGGAGACGCTGAAGACGTCCCAGCGGTGGCCGATCTGTTTTCACTGGAAGAGCTTCAGGAAAAAAGCATCGATGGCGGCAATCTATCGCTGCCCGATATCGATCTGCCGGTTTCCGACATCCCCCTGACCCTCAATAGCAAGGTCGAATATTTCCTGTATTACTTCCAGACCAGGGGCAAGCAGTCTTTTTCACACTGGCTTGCGCGCTCATCCCGCTATATCCCGATGATGAAGGAAATTCTGAAACGCGAGGGAATGCCGGAAGATCTGGTCTATGTGGCCATGATCGAAAGCGGATTCCAGATGAACGCCCGCTCCTGGGCCAATGCCGTCGGCCCCTGGCAGTTCATCTCCGAAACCGGACGGCGTTACTCCCTGCGGATCGATCAATGGGTGGACGAGCGCAAGGATCCGGTCAAGGCCACCACCGCCGCGGCGCTGTACATGAAAGAACTGTACGGGATGTTCAAGGGGGACTGGTACCTGGCCGCCGCCGGCTACAACGCCGGTGAAAACAAGATCCTGCGCGCCATCGACATGTACAACACCACTGATTTCTGGGAAATTTCCCAGGGTTCCTATCTGAAGCGCGAAACCAAGGAATACGTCCCCAAGCTTCTGGCGGCCGCCATAATCGCCAAGGATCCGGCCCGTTTCGGCTTTTCCGATGTGGCCTACCTGCCGCCGATCCAGTTTGACACCGTCACCATCCCATCGCGCACCAATCTGGATCTGGTCGCCCGCCTGACCGGCGCCAGCTATGAAACCATCAAGGAACTCAATCCGGATCTGCGGCACTGGTGTACCCCCCCCAACTATCCCGATTACCAGTTGAAAATACCCAAGGGAACCAGACAGCACTTTGAAGCAGAATTTGCCAAAATACCGCAAGACCAGCGTTTCACTGAAAAGACGTTCTACACCCGCTACAAGGCCGGCAAACGGGATTCTCTGAAAAAAATTGCCGGGCGGTTCGGCATGACGCCGGCAGCGCTGGCCGAATTGAACCGCTTGAATGTCAACAGCCGCCTGGCGGGCAGAACCCTGATCGTTCCTGCCCGGCAGACCGTGGACTTCGGCCACGAAGGACGCACGCCCCGCAAACTTGCCGCCAGGGGCGATTACAACAAGTTCTACACCGTCAAGAAGGGTGACACCCTCGGGGAACTGGCCAAGCGCTTCAATGTTTCGCCTAAACTGCTATCCGCCTGGAACAACCTGAAAGTCAAGGTTGCACTCAAACCGGGTCGTCGCATCATCATCGCCAAGTTTATCGAAAAGAACGGCGAAATGGTTCCAGCCGCATCCAAGAGCTGATTCCCGCTTACCCCCAGAGTTACACAACGAAAGGATTTTCCGATGTACAACATTCTCATCTCCGCCGGCGCGTCAGCTGCGGTGTTTCTGATACTGCTGCTGGTCCTCAAACTTTCCTGGTGGATCGGGCTGCTGATCGCCCTGATCGTTTTTGCGCTGGTTTTTCTCCTCTTCTCGCGCATTACGATGAAAAAAGTCATGGCCTCGATGGAAACTGCCGCCAAGGATCTCCAGGCCCAGCCGCCCCGTTTTGAAAAGGCGATCCGCGAACTGAAGGATGCCCTGCAGTACGGCAAATGGCAGCTGTATGTGGAAGGTCAGATCCATTCCCAGATCGGCATGATCTATTATATGAAGCGTGATTTTGCCAACGCCTTTCCCCATCTGGAAAAATCGTTTTTCAAGAACTGGGCCGCCACGGCTATGCTGGCAGTGTCTTACATGAAACGCCAGAAAAAGGACAAGATGATCAGCACCTTTGAAAAAGCGGTTCAGTGGAACGCCAAGGAATCGCTGCTCTGGAGCCTGTACGCCTACTGCATGAATGAAACCGGTGAACCGGCCAAGGCCAAGGAGATACTTGCCAAAGGACTGAAGAAGCTTCCCGGCGACGAAAAGCTGAAAGACAATCTGGAGGCGCTTGAAAAAGGCAAAAAGATGAATATGCGTGCCTATGGCGATCTTTGGTTCCAGTTTCACCTGGAAAGTCTGGGCGCCCTGCAGAAACACCAGATGGCAGCCATGGGGGGCCGCATGCAGCGCCGCATGACCGTCAGGAAATAGAGATCGGACAGACCACGGGAGGATGAATCAATGAATGTATCGATCGTTTACAAAGCCAATCTAAAGGAAAATGTGCTGGATGATCTGGCCAGGGAGTTGCCGGTTATTATTGCCAAAACCCTGGAAGTACCCGGCGGACGGCTGGCAATTATCGAACCGGAACAGGTTTCACTCGAGTTTTCCCAGGCCAGTGCCCGTGATGTGGGCCCGGACATCAGGATCATGGTCTTTGCCCGCAGCAACGACCCGCGCACCTCTTCGGAAAATGACCTGGCCCGGGCTGTTCTTGAAAAAGTGATCGCATTGATCAGCCGCTCGGGCGAGAAATACTCGGTCAACACCCGCATATACCTGATGGAGATCGGTGTGGCGGAGCACACGATGGGAATGTAGCAGCTGCAGTTTTTTATACGTTGAGCTCGTTTATGGCCGGGGATTTTCCCCGGCCATTTTTATTGGAAGATGCGGTTCCTATTAACAACCCGACCCAGCGACGCCAGCGCACGATAACAGCCGCGCGGGGTGGAGTCGAAGGTCAGCACCCGGCATCCGATTTGCCGTTGCAATTCCTCCCGTGACAGGTCATCCAGAAAAACCCCCTCCCCCTCTTTCAGCATGACATCCGGCAGCAGCAGCGCCGTACCGATTTCGTGATCGGCCAATGCGGCAAGGATATCGTGGCCGGCCACCAGACCGCTGACGGTGACGCTTGTTCCAAAGAGGCGGTTCTCCACCGCCAGTGGGACCAGTTCCAGTCCGGTTTTCTGCCCGAGTTTATGGAGGAAGTCGGCGACAAATCCGGCGGCCGAAACACCGGTAACCACCGTCACCCTGAAAGAACCGATCGGGCGGGCCCGGCGCAGGGCCTGGGCGGACTCCCGGGCAAAGAGCGGCACCATCCCCACCCCGTTCTCGATCTGCGGAAAATCGCCGTATTCCCTGATCGGCGGAAACTGCCGTCCGGCCTTGAGATACAACTCATCCGCCAGGAAAAGAAACGGCTGGCCCAGCCGCTTACGCAACTGCTTTGCCCGTGGCTCCCAAGTTTTGATAAATTCGCGGGCATACTCGCCATCCACCGGTGTCAGCTGCGGCAGTTTCTGGCGATGGGCGGTCAAACCCAACGGCACCACCGCCAGCGATTGTACCGCCGGATACAGCCCAGCCAGTTCGTTCACGGTGCGTTCCAGCTCAAGACCGTCATTCAGCCCCGGGCAGAGCACGACCTGGGTGTGCATGGCGATACGGGCATCCGCCAGCTGTTGCAGCTGATCCATGATCGGCGGTATGCCGCTCTTGCCCAGCAGCCGCTCGCGCAGGGCCGGGTTGGCGGCATGCACCGAAATGTAGAGCGGGGAAAGGCGCTGCCGGATGATCCGGGACAGGGCCTGCGGCTTCAGGTTGGCCAGGGTGACATAATTGCCGTTCAGAAAAGAAAGACGATAGTCCTCATCCTTGACATAGAGCGGCTTCCTGAGTCCTTTGGGGAGCTGGTGGACGAAACAGAAAAGGCAGTTATTGGCACAGCGGGCCGGCTGGGGAGCCGGGAAGGTCAGGCCGAGTGGCTCACCCGGCTCACGCTGCAGTTCCAGTTCCCAGAGTTCCCCATCCGGCTTTTCAATCTCCAGCAGCAGTTCATCGTCTGAAGCGGTGTGGTAACTGTAGTCGATGATATCGCGCAGGGAGTGCCCATTGACGGCCAGCAGCCGATCGCCGGGCTCAATTTCCAGCTCCTCCGCAATCGAGCCGGGCAGTACACTTTCCACCAGCAAGCCCTTCATCAGACCTCCCGGAAGAATTCGGATTTGCGGTAATAATCTGCCAGCGAGCGCAAAAACACCTGCAGCACCGCCGTTAACGGCACCGCCAGCAGCATGCCGATGATTCCGAACAGTTGCCCGCCGATCAGAAGCGCCACAATCGCCACCAGAGGATGCAGGCCAACCGTGTCACCGACAACCTTGGGTGTGATGACCATCCCCTCCAGGGCCTGCACCAGTCCAAACCACCCCAGGCAAAGCAGCGGATGCAGGATGTCGTTGAACTTGAGCAGCGCCATCACGACCGAAAAACATATACCAATAATCGTGCCAACATAAGGGATGATAAACGTCACCCCGGCCAGGGTACCGATGGCGATCGCCAGATCGATGCCGATAAAGTAGAGACCGACACTGTACAGCAGGGCCAGTATAGCGCAAACCGAAAGCTGGCCGCGCACGAAACCGGACAGCACCGTGTCAATTTCGGACAACTTCTCTGAATACACTGCCCGAAAGCGCTCGGGTATGAAGGACTCGACGAAAATCTTGAGCCGGGGCAGGTCAAACAGCAGATAAAACAGGTAAACCGGGATAATCAGATACCCCAGCACGGCCAGGATAAACGAGACGGTCGAGGTCAGCGCCTTCTGCAGAAAGGCCAGCAGCGGTTTCAGCAGATCCGGCGCAGCACTGCGAACCTGCTGCAACAGCTCATTCATCCGTAGCGCCAGTTTGTCCGGGGTCTCGATATTCAGATACCCCTTGACCGCTGGCGGCGTGATTTCATACAGGTGGTGGGCATAGGCCGGCAGATTGAGCTGCATCTTGGAAAATTCGGCGCTGATGGATGCGACCATAAAAATCGTAAAACCGGCACAGACCACCAGGGCGAGCGCGAAAACGATCAGAATCCCGTACAGTCGCCTGACCCCTTTATTCTCCAGAAAAGCCACCGCCGGATTGAGGATGTAGGCCAGTGCAAAGGCAATGAATAATTGCAGAAAAACGGCGGAAGAGAAATAGAGCGCCGCCGCGGTCAGAACCAACAGCAACAGCGCAACGGTCAGAAGGATTTTTGAGCTTTTTGGCATGGAATCGTTTTACCACCGAAAAGCCCCCCGCAGCTCGATGCCCGGGGGGCTTGTTTGAGAAGACTACTGGTGCAGCCGGAAGGAGCCATCCGCCGAAGTTATTGTGGAGATGGCGTGTTTGTAGATCAGGATGTCGCCGCTGGAATCAAGCAGAACCGAGAAGTTGTCAAAGGACTTGATGAATCCCTCCAGTTTATCGCCCGACATCATGATGATCGCCACGCGCACCCGCTCTTTGCGGGCCTGATTGAGATACTGATCCTGAATATTGAAAGGTGCTTTAGCCATCGTTTACGCCTCCCGTCTTTCAAAGAATTCAATTACATGTTGAAAAATAGTAACAAACTTTTCCGGATATTCAAACCATAATATATCCGGGTCAGCCTTGAACCAGGTTAACTGACGCTTGGCATAATGGCGGGTATCGCGCTTGATCAGAGTGGCGGTTTCTTCCAGAGACAATTCACCCTGAAGGTAAGCCGCCGATTCCTTGTACCCGATTGAGCGCATGGACTTCAGCTCACGCTTGAAACCGGCCGCCAGCAGGCCGCTGACCTCTTCCAGCAGCCCGTCGGACAGCATCCGGTCCACACGCTTATCGATGCGCCGGTACAGTTCGGCCCGCTCAATCTGGATGCCGATCTGCAGACTGTCGTAGCGCCGTTCTGAAAAAGCATGTTCCTTCTGGTAGCGGGAAAGCGGTATGCCGGTCAGTTGCAGAACTTCCAGAGCGCGGATGATCCGCACCAGATTATTGGGGTGCAGCCCGGCGGCCAGCTCCGGGTCAACCTTCCGCAACTTTTCCAACATGGCCAGGTTGCCGATCCGGGCGGCTTCTTCCTGCAGAGCGGCCCGGATTTCACCGCCACCGCCAGGGGAATCCACCAACCCTTTCAGCAGAGCCCGGATATACAGCCCGGTGCCGCCCGCCACAATGACCCGTTTGCCACGAGCGGTGATCTCCCGGATGGCGGCATCGGCCGCCCCGGCAAAATCTGCGGCTGAGAAGGATTCGTCCGGCGCGACTACATCGATCAGATGGTGGGGAATTTCGGCGCGCTGCTCAAGAGTCGGCTTGGCCGTGCCGATGTCCAGGCCGCGGTAGACCTGCATCGAATCGGCGTTGACGATCTCGGCATCCAGCTCGTGGGCCAGTCGCAGGGCCAAGTCGCTCTTGCCGGAAGCGGTCGGGCCGCAGATGATTAAAAGTTTGGTGAGGGCATTATCTTTCTTCGTCATTGGCGCGTATTCCTGCGAATCAAGCATAAGATTAGAGTTGCGGCTCAAAGAATACCCAGTTCACGAAATTTCAGCAGCAGCTCTGCCCCGTCCGGCATGGTAAAAAAACTGCGAATTGTTTTTGCCGCACGGATATCGGCGGCAGATAGGGCGCTCAGCTGTTCCTGCCCGGCAGCCAGCAACACATCCAGAGAAGCGAACTGTCGTGCCAGATGCTGTACCGTCTTCGGTCCGACTCCGGGAATGCCCAGGGCGGCGACAAGGCGGAATGAGTCCGGATGGGCAGCGGCACGGATCGCCGCAGTCAGTCGGCGCGCAGACTCCTTACCAAAGCCGGGCACGGCCGCCAGCTGCTCCGCTGTCAACAGAAACAGGGAGGGCAGATCGTTAACCAGTCCGGCTTCGAGCAGCTTTTGCAGGCGTTTCCGTCCCAGGCCGGCAATATTGAGCCCCGATTTCGAAGTGAAATACGCCGCCCGGGCCAAAAATTGATTACGACAAACCGGTGAGTCATGCAGGCAGGCATCCAGAGCCGGCCCCGGCTTCGTTGCTGTTACGGCTCCTGCATTTGAGCTGCGGGCAGATCGTTCGACCACCTCCCGCACCTGGGGAATAACGTCTCCCTTTAGCGCAATCACCACGTGGTCTCCGGCCGCAATTTCCAATCGGTCAATCTCGGCCTGATTGTTCAGCGAAACCCGTGAAATCCGCACGCCACCGAGATATACCGGCACAACTTCGGCAATGGGCGTACGGCGGCCCGTGCGGCCGACCGTCCAGTGGATACCCCGTACCAGGGTCCGGGCACTTTGCGGCGGAAATTTCCAGGCAGCCGCCCAGAAAGGAGCCCTGTCACCCTCCCCCAGCTGCTGTCGAAGAGACAGATCATCAACCTTTACCACAATCCCGTCCATTGCGAATGGCTGCCGTTCCCGAGTCGCCAGGTAGTTGTGATAAACAGCCTGAACCTCGGCAAAGCTTCTCACCGAGGTCGTCTGCTCAACAACAACCGGAAAGCCCCAATCTGAAAGCAGCTGCAAGGCTCCCCGGTCGGAGTGCGGGCTGGCGCCAGCCGAACCGCTGATTACCAACTCAAAGGGGAACAGGCGAAGAGCCGCCAAGGCAGCCGGATCCGGTTTTTGTGCCTTCAACAGCCCGGCTGCAAAATGGCGCGGGGTGGCATATTTTTCCGGGGTGGTTTCCGTCATTATATTCCGCAGAAGCGTCAGATTCGCATAAACTTCGCCGCGAACCACCACCCGATCAGGAAAAGTGCCGGACAACTGGTGCGGAACCCCCTGGATTTGGCGAACCCGCTCCGTCACATCTTCGCCGAAACGGCCATCCCCGCGCGTTGAAGCCGAAACCAGACGACCGGATTCATACATCAGCTCCACCGGCAATCCGTCTACCTTCGGCTGAACCAGCAGCTGTACGTCCCCGATTGCCGCAAACCTTTTCAACAGCGCTTCCACGGCCTCCGGGCCGCTGGAGGAAGATAAACTCAACATCGGGCGTTCGTGCGGTACCTTTTTCGTTCCGCCTCCAACAGCGCCCCCCACCCTCCTGGTCGGCGAATCTGCGGCAATCAGCGCAGGAAAACACTCCTCCAACCGAAGCAGCTCCGCAAACAGCCGGTCATATTCGGCATCACTGATAATCGGCTGTGCTTTTCCATAATAACGTTGGTTATAGTAGCGGATATCGTTTTCCAGGACAATCATCCGCTGATCGGCTTCGGAGGCGGAAATATCCGGGCAGGCACGGGACAGAGCCGGGTAGCAGAAGGCTGGAATCAGGAAAATGAGGAGAATCGCAACGGTGCGGAACACTGTTTCCGCTACGGCACAAGGGCATTCAACAGCGGCTCTCATGTCCGCTTGAAAATCTTTTCCAGCTCGGCCAGCGTAACGACATGCGAGACCGGGCGGCCGTGCGGGCAGCTGGCGGCAAATTCGGTTTCATCCATGCTGCGCAGCAACTCCCGCATCTGGCGGATTTCCAGCGCGTGAACACCCCGCACGACCGAGTGGCAGGCGATCCGCGCCAGCAGTTCATCCAGCAGGTCATTAAAAGCGGCGCTGGCGCCGATCCCGGCCAGATCGGCCAGGATGTCACGCACCAGGCGGATGGCGTCCTTTTCGGCGGCCAGGCGTGGCACGGCGGAAACCAGCAGCGTGTTGCCGCCAAACGGCTCCAGCTCAAAACCGATTCCGGCCAACTCCGGGCGGAAACGGCCAACAGCCGCCACCTCGCTGAAAGACAGCTCGACCGTTTCCGGAAAGAGCAAGCGCTGCGATTCGACGCCGCCGCTTAAGCATTGCTGTTTCAAGCGCTGGTAAGCGACCCGCTCACTGGCGGCATGCTGGTCGATGATCACCAGATCGGTTCCGGACTGGCAGAGGATGTATTCGCTGTGGAACTGGCCGATAACCGTCAGTGAAGAAAAATAGCCGTCGGCGGGCGTTTTCTGCTCCGGCTGGAAGGGAACTGACGGTTCGCTGACAGTGACCACGTGCGGGGGCAGTTCAGAAACCGGAGCTGATTTTTTCTCGACCGCGACGGGAAGGGCCGAAGGCTGCTGATACTGCTGCTCGCGGCGCGGCAACGCCAGCGAAGCCTGGGCCGCGGCGGCGATCCGCTCACGATAGGCCTGGCCGGTCGGCGCCGGTGATGACTGCGCCGGCAGCGGCAGCGGCTTGCTGGCCAGCCAGGGCGAAAGCCGCAGAACTTCCTCCAACGCCGCCTGAATGGCGTCGTGTACGGCGGATTGACGCCGGAAGCGCACCTCATGTTTGGTGGGGTGGACATTGACATCCACCTCCCCGGCCGGAAGCTGGATGAACAGCGCCACCACCGGATAGCGGCCCCGGTCGATCACGCCGCGATAGGCCTGCATAACGGCGTGCTGCACGACCTTGTCACGCACGAAGCGGCCATTGATATAGGTGTAGATCGCCTGCGGGCCGGAGCGCACCAGCGACGGACCGGAGACGAATCCGCTGACGGAGACATATTCGCTGCAGCTGTCAACCGGGTGAAGCTGGGCCGCGCTATCCTTGCCGACGACTTGCGACAGACGCCGCTGTAGGTCGCTGCGTTGCACCCGCAGCATTTCCCGGCTATCACTGATGCAGCAGAAAGCGGCGTCCGGACGGGAAACCGCCAGACGCGAAACCACATCCCCCACATGCCCGCTTTCAGTTTCGGGACTCTTCATGAATTTGAGGCGGGCCGGCGTGTTGAAGAAGATCTGCTCGACGCTGATGACCGTGCCGAGGGCCATGCCGCAGGCCTGAACATCCCGCACCCGCCCCCCTTCCACCGTAATCTTCGTCCCTTCCAGACTGCCGGCTTCACGAGTCGCCAGACAGAAGCGCGAAACCGAGGCGATCGACGGCAGCGCTTCACCGCGAAAGCCGAGGGTCAGAATGCCGTCCAGGTCGCTGTCGCTCCGGATTTTACTGGTGGCATGGCGCTCCAGCGAAAGCAGCGCATCTTCACGCGACATGCCATGACCGTTGTCGGTCACCCGGATCAGGCGCCGGCCGCCAGCGGTAATCTCGACCGAGATATCGGTTGCCCCGGCATCCAGAGAATTTTCGATCAATTCCTTGATGACCGAAGCCGGACGCTCCACGACCTCACCGGCCGCGATCTTGTTGGTCAGGTTTTCCGGCAGTATGGCGATACGCGGGGACATAGCTGCTCCGTGAATTAAAAAAGAGCGGAAAGTTCCGCTCTTTGGGGGGATCATGGTGAATGTCAACAGGTACTATTTCTTGGCTTTTTCATCAGCATCACCGAAGAGACTGTCAAAATCGTCTGCATCGGCCGGGCCGCCGGGACCGGAAGTGGCTGCCGGAGTGTCATCCCACGAAAAGTTTTCCAGATCGAACTCTCCCGGAACAGAGGTCGCTGCAGCGGTTTGCGGGGCAGCTGCGGCCGCTGGCGCTCCAAAGGGATCGTTGCTGACCTGCGGTGTCGTTTCAAGCAGATCGGCAAACGGATCATCTTCTATTTTAGCCTGAACCGGCCCGGCAGCCGGCGCCGGCTCATCGAAATCAAAAGGATCGTCCTTGAACGTCGCGGCAGCTGCAGTCGTTTCCTCGGGCAGATCGAAAGCGAACATATCTTCATGGCTCTCGACGCTGTCAGCAATCGGCTCGGTCTCAACGGACGCCGCGCGCAATGTGGCCGCCATTTTTTCCCTGATCTCCAGCGGAAATACGATCGGTGCGATGCCATAGGTCTGTTTGTAGCCGCTCAGGTCGCTGGAACATTTCTTACAGCTGTCATGGGATTCAAAACTGTTGTATCCGCACTTGGGGCACTTCATGAGCGGCTCCTTGCCGGTAAGGTGATCAGATTCCATCCCACATATACTGCATTACCGCCAGAATAGCAATACCTGCCGTCTCTGTCCGCAGTATCCGCGAGCCGAGCGAAACCGGCTGAAATCCCTGCCGAATGAACTGTTCCACTTCCAGCGGATCAAAGCCCCCTTCAGGGCCGATGGCAACAACCGCCGAAGCCGGTTTTTCTCGGCCTGTCAGGGTCTGTTTGAGTGAATGTTCCCGTTCGCCTTCCCAGAGAATCAGGCGCAGCTGCTGATCGGCATCAGCAGCTGCATCCAGCGCGGACGGAAACCACGAAACCGGGGGAACATCACTGCGGCCGCACTGCCGGGCCGCTTCGGAGGTGATTTTCCGCCAGCGTTCAAGCTTGCCGGCACGTTGTTCTTCACGCACCTTGGCAACCGAACGGCGGCCACCGAACAAACAGAAATCATGGGCGCCCAGTTCAGTGCACTTCTGCAGAATCAAATCGATCCGGTCCCCCTTGGGAAGCGCCTGGCAAATCGTGATCCTGGGGGCCGTCGTCTGGCCTGAATCAGCCGCCGGCAGCAAAGAGAGTGCAATCTCGGCCCTGTTTTTGGTGATGCTGCTGATCGTGCCGTTATAGAGGGCGCCGGTTTCATCAACCAACTGCACCAACGCCCCGACACCCAGGCGCAGAACCCTGACGATATGGCCATAAACATCTCCTGCGATATCCGCATATCCGTCGCGAATGCAGCTGGAGTGTATCATGAAACGCCGTACGCTCATTGTGGAGGCTGGTTCCGGTAAAGTATGGCGACCCATTCACCGGCACGATTGGTTTCGCGGTACTCCAACGGCTGCGCGGCAAATCCCCGGCGCACAAAATCTTCCTTCTCGGCCAGAATTCCTGAAAGGATCAGCGCTCCGCCCGGATTCAGCCGGGCGGCCAGGCTGGGCGCCAGACGAACCAGCTCCTCGGCCAGGATATTGGCCAGAATAATATCGAAATTTTCGTCCAGGGACTCCAGCGGAACTGTCCCGCATTCAACCTTGTCGCCCAAGTCGTTGAGGGTCAGATTTTCCCGGGCGACCTCCACCGCCTCGGGGTCGATGTCCAGCGCCAGAATCCGCCCGCACCCCAGGCGGCTGGCTGCCATGGCCAGAATGCCGGACCCGGTCCCCAGATCCAGCAGAGACGGCGACTCCCCCTGGCAACCGCCATCCATGATCTTTTCCAGCAGTTCCAGGCACAGCCGGGTGGTTTCGTGGCCACCGGTGCCGAAAGCCATCCCCGGATCGATTCGCAGCACCAGGTCGCTCGGCCGCACGTCCGCATCTTCCCAGGTCGGCACGATCAGGAGCCGGGTCCCTACCCGCAACGGCTTGAAGTGGACCTTCCAACTGCTGCTCCAGTCTTCGGATCGAACCGGGGTGATGCTGGGCTGCGCCAGGGACAGGCCGGGCTGGCGGCCGGCCAGCTCCCGCAGATACGTCTGCAGTTCGGACATTTTCGGCGCCGGATCCTGATCGGCCGGCAGGTAGGCTTTGACCGTCATCCGCGGGGAGTCGGGGATTTCAGCGGGGGAAAAGGCGTCCACCGACAGATTTTCAACGCAAACCCCGTTTCCGGAAAGCTCGGTCAGATATTCAGCAACAACATCGGCAAGTTCAGCAGGCACATCGCAGGCAATTTCAAGCCAGGAATCATTCATTGAACAACCTTTCAACAGGATTGAGAGAAGGCGGAAACGTTAGCAGAACGGCCGCAGGCTGACAATAAAAAAGCCGTGTCCGATGCTCCCGGCCGCAGGCGCCAGAAACGGAATTCATATTATTTTTCTTGACCATGAAAGCGCCGCAACGCTATAAAGTGCAGTCACCAAAGCGTTCCGAAAGGCATCCCATGCGCGGTCAACACCTGCTTGATTCAATCGGCAATACTCCGCTGGTTCAGCTGTCCACCATAAACACACATCCGCGGGTGGCGATCTACGCCAAACTGGAGGGCAACAACCCGGGCGGATCAATCAAGGACAGGCCGGCCCGCCAGATGATCTTGGCGGCGGAAGCCAGCGGCGAACTGACGCCCGATAAAATCATTCTGGAGCCGACCTCCGGCAACACCGGCATCGCCCTGGCGATGATCGCGGCCGCCCGCGGCTACCGCATCAAGCTGGCCATGCCGGCCTGCGTCAGCGTGGAGCGCCGCAGTGTCCTGGAAGCCTATGGTGCCGAAATCGCCCTGTCGCCAGGCTGTGAAGCGACCGACGGCGCCATCCGGCTGGCGCACAAGATCCACGATGAATCGCCGGGGGTCTACTATATGCCCAACCAATATGCCAACCAGAACAACGTACTGGCCCACTACCAAACGACCGGCCCGGAAATCATGCAGCAGACCGGCGGACAGATCACGCACTTTGTCGCCGGGATGGGCACCAGCGGCACCCTGATGGGCGCGGCGCTTTACTTTGGCGAGAAAAAGCCTGCTGTCCAGGTTATCGGTGTGGAACCGGTACTGGGGCACAAGATCCAGGGGCTTAAAAACATGCGCGAGGCGATTGTACCCCCTATTTACGACGAGTCGGCCTTGAGCCGAAAAATTGTCGTCGAGGATGATCTGGCCTTTGAAACCGCCCGCCAGCTGGCGATGCTGGAAGGCATCTTCTGCGGCATGTCGGGCGGGGCAGCGGTGGCCGGAGCGCTCAAACTGGCGGCCGGGCTGGAATCGGGCTGCCTGGTGGTCATCATCCCCGATCGCGGCGACCGCTATTTAAGCACCAACCTTTTTAAATCGCTCTGCGCCAACTGCCCCCCCTGATACGGAATACATGGTTCGGAATTTATAATTCCCCGCTGAAAATATACATGTATAAAATCAATGTACACCGCCGTTTCAGCTAAAATCCAAAAAACATCTTTAATATCAGCATGATTCTAGACCTGCACACACCAGCCAGCCCTACCGGGCGTATATAATTGCAATACTAATTTCAATACCCCGCCCTGCCCTCCTCGTCACCCCCGCCAAACACCAAATAAAATAGTGAAGCAATAACGGCATCTTACAGAAACAGCTTCTCATCCATACATTCTTGGCACGCTCGATGCTTTAGTAGAAGGCAAGCAGGACGAATAAAAAAGAGTTCGAGAGGAGAGTGTCATGAGAGCCCTATCAACAATGGTAACATCGATTCTGATCAGCGCCAGCCCGGTATTGGCAGCAAGCGCAGCACCCGAAGGCGAAGGTCTTGGCATACTGGCGGCATGTTTCATCGGCTTCGGCGTCATGATCGTTCTGTTCCAGTTCGT
>JAJZRX010000020.1 GCA_021850095.1 Deltaproteobacteria bacterium | reverse complement strand
GCAGTGAGCGGCTTTATCAGCCAGACCCATACGGGACCGGCATAGCCAGTCCACATGACCACACCCGCAGGGTGTGGTTTTCTACGTTATGAATAAAATGGGTGCTGAAAATGGCCAGAAATGAGTTCCGTGTCAACGCTATTTACGTTTTGCGTCAAGAAGGCTTGTCGTTCTTGACTTTCAAGCCTACCTTTGGCACTATGCCCGCTTATGAAAAAAGCCACCCGACAGATACATGTAGGCCCGGTTGCGATTGGCGGTGACGCTCCCTGTTCGGTGCAGTCCATGTGCTCCACCGATACGCGGGATGTGGCAGCGACTATAGCCCAGATCAACGGGCTAGCCGCTGTCGGCTGCGAGATCGTGCGCTGCGCCGTCCCGGATCTTGAGGCGGCGGTCGCTCTGGGACAGATTAAAAAATCCAGCCCGATTCCGGTCATCGCCGACATTCATTTCGACTACAAGCTGGCCCTCAAGGTTCTCGAGGGGGGCATCGACGGATTGCGGCTCAATCCCGGCAACATCGGTGAAAAATGGAAAGTGGCCGAGGTCGTAAAGTCGGCCGCCGAACGCTCCGTGCCGATCCGGATCGGTGTCAATGCCGGCTCGCTGGAAAAGGAGCTGCTGGAGCGCTACGGTCATCCGACCGCCGAAGCCATGGTCGAATCGGCCCTGGGGCATATCCGCATCCTCGAAGAACTGAACTACCGCGAAATCAAAGTTTCTCTGAAGGCTTCCGATGTCATGAAGACGGTTTTCGCCTATCGCCTGCTTTCGGAGGCGGTCGATTATCCGCTGCACATCGGCATTACCGAGGCTGGCACGATCTTTTCCGGCACGATCAAGTCCTCGGTCGGGCTGGGCATTCTGCTGGCCGACGGCATCGGCGACACGCTGCGGGTTTCGTTGACCGGCGATGTGCTGGACGAGGTCAGGGTAGGGTACGAGATTCTGAAAAGCCTGGGCCTGCGCCAGCGGGGGGTCAATTTTGTCTCCTGCCCAACCTGCGGCCGTTGCCAGATCAACCTGATCAAGGTTGCCGAAGATGTGGAACGTCGTCTGCAGGGCATCGACAAACGGATTACTGTCGCCGTGATGGGCTGTGCCGTCAACGGCCCCGGCGAAGCCCGTGAAGCCGATGTGGGTATTGCCGGCGGCAAAGGGGAGGGGCTGCTCTTCCGCCACGGCGAGATCGTCCGTAAAGTCCCTGAAGATCAACTGGCCCAAGCCCTGATTGAAGAAATAAACAAGCTCTGAAAAAAGCGCTCTACAAAACCAACCATTGAGGTTCCCATGCTTTATTCCCGTTATTTTATACCGACCGTCAAGGAAACCCCTTCCGACGCCGAGGTTATTTCTCATCAACTGATGCTGCGGGCCGGCATGATTCGCAAATTGGCGGCCGGCATCTACAATTATCTGCCGCTGGGGCTTCGTTCGATCCGCAAGTTTGAAAACATCGTCCGTGAAGAGATGAACAAGGCCGATGCGATCGAGATGCTGATGCCGGGCGTTCAGCCGGCTGAATTATGGCAAGAGTCGGGTCGCTGGGCCTTTTACGGCAAGGAGCTGCTGCGCTTCAAGGATCGCAAGGAGGCCGAATTCTGCATGGGGCCGACCCATGAGGAGGTCATCACCGACATGGTGCGGCGCGAGATCAAGAGCTACCGCCAGATGCCGGTCAATTTCTACCAGATCCAGACCAAATTCCGCGATGAGATCCGCCCCCGCTTCGGCCTGATGCGTGGCCGTGAGTTCATCATGAAGGACGCTTATTCGTTCGATGTGGACAGTGCTGCAGCGGATTTTTCTTACGACAAGATGTTCACCGCCTATATGCGGATTTTTGAACGCTGCGGACTCAACTTCAGGGCTGTGGAGGCCGACACCGGCAGCATCGGCGGGTCTTCTTCCCACGAGTTCATGGTGCTGGCCGATTCGGGTGAGGATGCCATCGTTTCCTGCCATGCCTGCCGGTATGCCGCCAATGTTGAAAAGGCCGAGTCCCGGGTTGTGCAGGAAGCCGCAGGCGGGGAATTGCTGGCGCTTCAGAAGACCGCCACCCTCGGCATGAAGAGCATCGCAGATGTGGCCGCTTTTCTCGGTCTGGCAACGCAGCAGACCATCAAGGCGCTGGTGTACTGCTCGGACAGTGACGAGTTTGTTATGGCGTTGCTGCGGGGCGACCACGAGCTGAACGAGATCAAACTCAAAAACGCTTTGGGCTGGAATGAGATCAGAATGGCCACCGAAGAGGAAGTGCAGCACCACACCGGTTCACCGACCGGCTTCCTCGGCCCGATCGGCATCAAACAGAAACTGCCCCTGCTGGCCGACCTGCTGGTGCAGAACATGATCAACAGCGTTATCGGCGCCAACGAAACCGATCTGCATTACTGCAACGCCAATCCGGGGCGCGACTTTACTCCCGATCGTTACGTCGACATCCGCAACGTGGTGGCCGGCGACGGCTGCCCGCGCTGTGAATCCGGAAAGCTCGAGATCTGGCGCGGCATTGAGGTCGGCCATGTTTTCAAACTGGGCACCAAATATTCACAGGCTCTGAATGCGACCTATCTGGATGCAGGCGGCAAGGAGCAGGTTATTTTCACGGGCTGCTACGGCATTGGCATCGGCCGCACGGTGGCGGCCGCCATCGAGCAGAACCATGATGAGAACGGCATCATCTTCCCGATACCGATCGCACCGTTCCACTGTTCCGTCGTGGCAATCAACGCCAAGGACAAAGGGGTCATGGCCGCCTCCGAAGAGATATATCTCAAACTTGAAAAGCTGGGTCTTGAGGTTCTTTTCGACGACCGTGACGAGCGGCCGGGGGTAAAGTTCAAGGATAACGACCTGATCGGAATTCCGCTCCGGATCGTGGTCGGCAGTAAAGGTCTGGCGGAAGGCAAAGTCGAGCTCAAGATCCGGGCCAGCGGAGAAGTTCTATCGCTGCCGATTGAAGAAGCGATTGCAACGGTACAGCAGATGGTCACCTCTGCCCTGGAATCAAAGAATAATATTTGAGCATTACGAGGATGCCATGCAGGCTAATCTGATCTGGGATACACAACACGAATGCATGCCGCGCGAGGAACTGGAGCAGCTTCAGCTGGAGCGGCTTCAGGCAACGCTGAACCGCGCCTATAAGAACGTCACCTGTTATCGCACCAAGTTCAATGAGCTGGGCATCGTGCCGGAGGACGTCACTTCGCTGGCCGATCTTGCCAAGCTGCCTTTCACCACCAAGGAGGACCTGCGCCTCAACTATCCTTATGGAATGTTCGCCGTTCCTTTAAGGGAAGTAGTCCGGATTCATTCTTCTTCCGGTACGACCGGCAAACCGACCGTGGTCGGCTACACCAAAAATGATTTGAAGATCTGGTCGAACCTGGTAGCACGCATGATGACCGCCGCCGGCGTAACCCATGACGATGTTGTCCAGATAGCATTCGGGTACGGTATGTTCACCGGCGCATTCGGCCTCCATTACGGTTCCGAAGTCATCGGGGCCGCCGTTATCCCCATGAGCGGCGGCAACAGCGACAAACAGATCATGATCATGCAGGATTACCGCTCCAGTGCGCTGGTCTGCACCCCCAGCTACGCCATCACGCTGGCAGAGCGGATGGAACAGCAGGGCGTCGATCCCAAATCGCTGGCACTCAAGGTCGGTCTTTTCGGCGGAGAACCCTGGTCCGAGGCCATGCGCCGGGAAATCGAGTCGCGACTGCTGATCAGCGCCACTGATAATTACGGACTGTCGGAAGTCATCGGCCCGGGCGTTGCCGGTGAATGCCGCTGCAAAAACGGCATGCATATCGCCGAAGACGCCTTTATCGCCGAAATTATCGATCCGGAAACCTGCCAGGTGCTGCCCCCCGGCAGTGTTGGCGAACTGGTTCTGACGACAGTCTGCAAGGAAGCCGTTCCGATGATCCGTTATCGCACCAGGGACATCACCAGCCTTGACTATACAACCTGTGAGTGCGGCCGCACCATGGCCAGAATGAAAAAAACCATGGGACGCTCGGATGATATGCTGATTATCAAGGGGGTCAATGTCTTTCCATCCCAGATTGAAGAGGTTCTGGTGGCTATCGAAGGTTGTCAGCCGCACTATCAGCTGATTGTGGATCGTAAAGGCGCTCTGGATGTATTGGAAGTCTGCATTGAGGTCCGTGAAAACACCTTCTTCGATGAGATGAAAAAACAACGAGCCTTCCTGGATATGGTAGGAAAGCGGATCGATTCGGTACTGGGCGTGGGAGTAACCGTCAAACTGGTTGAACCCAACAGCATACCGCGCCATGAAGGCAAGGCCGACCGGGTCATCGACAGGCGGCAAACAAGGTAAGAGACACCATGTTTTAATTGAGTTTTTACCCTTTGAAACCGCTCTCCGGCGATGATACTGGTGAGCGGTTTTTTTGCCGGATCGGATCTTGTTATTGTAAGTTTCTATTTCCCCAATCATTTGCAAAGAAGAGGATTATCATGATCAGCAGGAAACTATCGGCAGGAGACATAATTGATGCCCGTTGCACACGGTGTCGAGAAATTCTGAATCACAGAATCGTCGCAATGGTGGAGGACAAGGTCGTCCGGGTGGAGTGCAACACCTGTGGCGGCGTACACAATTATTATCCACCGCCGACAGCCAAAGAGGCCAGAGCGGCCAAGGCCTCCAAAGAGCCGTCAGCATACCGGGCTTCATCTCCACGGAGCGGTTCAAAAAAAGATCCGGTCGAGGCAGAACGCGCAGAGTGGGCATCATTGAGGCCGACCATGCAGATCGACAAGGCCCAGGATTATGCCATGAACGAAAGTTACCGCGTCAACAGTTTGATTCATCATTCCGTTTTCGGTCTGGGTGTTGTGAAGCAGCTGATTGCACCCAGCAAGATGCAGGTTCTTTTTGAGGATGGCGTCAAATTGTTACGATGCCAATAAGCAATAGGACAATTACACCATCAACAATAATACCCTAAAACCTATATTTTATATCAAATTGCCGGGACACCAGCAACTTGACATAATATATCTTATGGGCACTTTATGGATGAAGTATATAATTGGCTTGCATTTTTAGAGCAGTATCAGTAAGGTGTCGCAGTTCACAACAAATGTGCCTTTGAGGAGCTGTAGAGCGTATGAGTAAAGAAGAAGCGATTGAAGTAGAAGGAACCGTCATCGAACCGTTGCCCAACGCCATGTTTCGCGTCAGACTTGAAAATGATCATGTCGTGTTGGCCCATATTTCCGGAAAGATGCGCAAATATTTCATCAAGATTCTCCCCGGCGACAAGGTTACCGTGGAACTATCCCCCTACGACCTGACCCGCGGCCGCATCACCTATCGCGCCAAATAAAAACATCAGCTCCAATTACTTATAAACAGGCCCGTCCTCACGATGGGCTTGTGTCGTTTAATTAAAATATTTGCGAGGAATCAATGTACACCGTAGCCGATCTGAAAAAAGGACTCAAAATTACCCTGGATGGAGACCCGTATCTGGTGGTTGCTTTCGACTTCGTCAAACCGGGTAAAGGCCAGGCGTTGTATCGGACCAAGATGCGTAACATGATCAACGGAACCCTGCTCGACAGAACCTATCGCTCCGGCGAAACTTTCGAGCCTGCCAGCCTGGAAGAGCGAACGATGGAGTATCTTTACAAGGAAGGCACACACTATACCTTCATGGATCAGGCGACCTACGAGCAGGTCGTCATGGAGGAAGAAACCCTGGGCGACGCCAAGAACTTCCTGCTGGAAAATCTCAAGGTCGAAGTCATGCTGTTCGGCGAAAAGCCGATCGGCGTATCGCTGCCCAACTTTGTCAACCTGCGTGTCACCGAAACCGAGCAATGGGCCAAGGGCGACACCAGCGGTAACGACTCCAAGCCGGCGACCGTCGAAACCGGCTATGTCCTGCGCGTTCCCCCCTTCATCGAAGAAGGCGAACTAATTGTTATCGACACTCGCAACGGCGAGTATTCAACCCGCGTCAAAGGCTGATATATGAATCATGACGCCCTGTGGTTGCGGGCGAACATCATCAGGGCCATACGCAGTTTTTTCTGGGATCGGGGGTTTCTTGAAGTGGAAACCCCCCTTCTTGTTCCCGCCAACGCCCCTGAAGAATATATCGACCCGGTCATGGCCCCCCCCTGGCAGCTCCAGACTTCCCCCGAAATCTGCATGAAACGCCTGCTGTGTCGCGGACACGAAAACCTGTTTCAAATATCCCGCTGCTGGCGCTCGAACGAGCGCGGCGTTCGACATCTGTCCGAGTTTACCATGCTGGAATGGTACCGGGCCGATAGTGATTACCGGAACCTGATGGCGGATTGCAGGCAACTGCTGCAGCATGTTGCCGCTGTTTGTCTGACCGGGTCGCCCGTTTACCGCTACAAAACCAGAAGAATCGATCCTTTTGCCCCCTGGAGCACCATAAGCGTCCAGGAGGCGTTTTTGCGCTTCGCCAATCATTCAGTATGGGATTGCCTCCAAAAAGGGCTCTACGAGGAAATTCTGACGGAGACGATCGAGCCGGCCCTGGCAGATTTTCCGTCCCCGGTCATGCTGGTGGACTATCCGGCTGAACTGGCCGCCCTGTCACGCCTCAAGCCGGGACAAGCAGATCTGGCCGAACGCTTTGAACTGTATGTGGGTGGATTGGAGCTTGCCAACGGCTTCAGCGAGCTGAATGATCCGCAAGAGCAGCGCAGACGTTTTGTGGAAGCCAACCGGTTGCGCTTGCAGGAAGGTCGTTCGGCCTTGCCGCTGCCGGAGCGGTTTCTGGATGAGCTGGGGTACATGCCCCCCTCGGCCGGCATCGCACTGGGAATCGACCGGTTGGTAATGCTGGCCGTGGGAACGGATAGCATCGACCAGGTGGTTGCCTTTACTCCTGAACAGTTGTGAGATCCCGGTACGGAACCAGTTCACCGGTGTAGGTTCTCAACAACAACAGATCACCTTCCCGTTCCGGGGTGTCCGGCAGAAGCGCAACCTTGCCCTTCCCTTCCGGCAGATCGATAACATAATGCGGCACTGCCAGTCCGGAAATGTGTCCGCGCAGTCCCCTGATAATTTCAAGACCACTGTTTACTGACGTTCTGAAATGGGCCGTGCCTCGCACTAGATCCATCTGGTGCAGATAATAGGGCCTGACGCGAATGGCAAGCAGACCGGACAGCAATTCGCGCATGAGCTTGATATCGTCGTTGACCCCCTTGAGAAGTACCGTCTGATTTCCCAGTTGAATACCGGCATCCGCCAGCATGGCGCAGGCCCTTGAAGATTGGTCGGTAATCTCGGCCGGATGATTGAAGTGGGTGTTGATATACAAGGGATGGAACTTCTTGAGCAGTTCGCACAGTTCGGTGGTGACGCGCGCCGGCAGCGTAACCGGAATCCGTGTGCCGATGCGAATGACTGAAATATGGCGGATTGCGCGCAATCCGCTCAAAATACGATCAAGGGACTGGTCATCAAGCATCAGCGGATCACCGCCCGACAGGATCACGTCACAAATGGCCGGGTTGGCGGCAAGGTAAGTAAGGGCGTTCTGCAGTTCAGTTTCGCTCATGGGTGCATCGCCAGTGCCGATCAGCCGTTTGCGCATGCAGAAACGGCAATAAACCGGGCAGCGATTGGAAACCAGCAGCACCGCCCGATCGGGATAACGATGAATCAGTCCGGGCACCGGGCTCAAGGACCCCTCGTGCAATGGATCCGGAAGCTGGTCAAGGTCTGCGAGCTCCTTCAGATCAGGCATGCACTGCTTCCAGATGGCATCACCCTCGTGCCGAATCAAACCGGCATAATACTTTGAAACGCGAACCGGGTAACGGGCAGACACCAAATTGCACTCATCATTACAATGATTATAAGTGCTGCTATTTAAGATAGATAGATCGTAATCATCAAAGTACTGCATTAATAATGTTCCATTCATCCGTGGTGTATGTACAAAAATACAGAAAGTTGACAATCTGTGAATTTTCTTGAAAATAAGCAGTTTCTATGGAATACACAATAGATTTATTGCATGAGATCATTACTGCAGAGCCAACCATCCGAACCTTACATTTTTCTGGTCATTACTTATGTACACAAAATACTTCGGATTCAATGAAAAGCCGTTTACGCTGACACCGAATCCGCGCTTTATCTATCTCAGCAAAAATCACAAAGAATCGTTTGCCCACCTGCTGTACGGTATCAACAATCACTATGGCTTCATCGAGTTGATCGGAGAGGTCGGAACCGGCAAAACAACCGTGCTGCGTACTCTACTCGGCCAGCTGGAGGATGAACATTACCGTTCAGCGCTGATCTTCAATCCCTGCCTGAGCGGTGTGGAACTGCTGCGCAGCATCAATCAGGAATTCGGCATCAAGTCAGATAGTGAATATGCCAATGATTTACTGGCCGAACTCAACCGGTTTCTGCTGGAAGAGAATTCCCGGGGCATAACCGTTCTGCTCGTCATCGATGAAGCCCAGAATCTCCGCCCCGATGTCCTTGAGCAACTTCGTCTGATATCCAACCTGGAAACCGAAAACGATAAATTGATTCAGATTATTCTGGCAGGACAACCGGAACTGGAAGGGTTGCTGGCCCGCCCCGAACTGCGCCAGCTCAATCAGCGCATTGCGGTCCGCTATCGCTTGAAACCCATGAGCTTGGCGGAAACCAGGGCTTACATCCGGCGCAGAATGGAAGTTGCCGGTGAGACCGGCGGAGTTTCGTTTAGCAATTTCGCTATCCGCTGGATCTATCTCTACACCAGCGGTGTTCCGCGCATGATTAACATCCTCTGCGACCGGGCTCTGCTGGTTGCCTACGGTGATGAAAAACGGTGCATAACAGCTGCTATTGTCAGCCGGGCTATCCGGGAAATCCTCAATGTCCCGCAGCGGCGCAATGTGAAGCTGGTTTTTTCTGCCATGGCTGCGATCGCGTTGATTGTTCTTGTTCTGGTAACTTCAGCCCGATGGATGCCCGGAAAAACAAAAAACATTTCTTCACCTGTTGCAGCTTCGTCAAACAGTGCACCAACAGCCCGGAACCTTGAGAATATTTTGGCGACACTGGATCAGGATACGGTTCATCTGCAGGCGCTTAATGCGCTTTTGCTGCGCTGGAATGCCCCTGCACTGCACGATACCGTTGCCAACCTGACAACCCCTGAAGCTGCCGGCCGGCTTTTCAACGACCGCAACCTGAACCTGACCAGAGTTTCGGCCAAACTGCCCGAACTCCTTAAAGCCAATATCCCTTTCCTGCTAGAAACGCGTGTTGCCGGGAGCCACGGTGCATACAGCCTGGCGGTAACATCGGTTTCTGCCTCAACAGCTTCGATCTCCCCTCCTCTTGGAGAACGAAGCTCCGTAGCGATCAAGGAGTTGGAAACACTGGCAAACGGAACGGCTTATCTGGTATGGAACAATTTTCACCATATACCCGATAAAATTTCCATCGGAGAGAGAATGTTTGAAATCCGGGCACTTCAGCAATTGCTGAAATCCGCCGGCGCCTACGCCGGGCCGATTGACGGTATTTTCGGACCGGACAGCATGGAGGCCGTACGCACATTTCAGAAAAAAAATTCCATTCCGGCTGACGACGGTGTCGGCGCACAAACGGTTGCCTATCTGTACAGATACGATACATCCGGCCGCACACCCAGTCTGATTAAAAACTGATTCGAGAAATGTTATGAGTTCGATTCTGAAAGCGCTGAAAAAACTGGAAGACGAGAAGGCTGCCCACCAGCCCGATTCTCTGAAGATAGATTCCGATATTTTACGGGGAGAAAGTTCACGGCGTCATTCAACAACCGGGCTGATTCTGGCGGCGCTGCTGCTGTTTACCGGCGGGTCTATCGCCACCTATTTGTATATGAAAAAAGATCCTTCGCCGACCGTTGTAAGCTCCGAAACTCCGGCTGAAGCGCCTGCAAAAGTAGAATCTAGAGCTCAACGTGTGACTTCGGCACCGAACGCCACGTACATCAAAACCGAGCAGTTGCCCGAAAGTATCGAAGTGGTTCCGGC
The DNA here is from genome assembly GCA_021850095.1 of Deltaproteobacteria bacterium. GTDB lineage: Bacteria > Desulfobacterota > Desulfuromonadia > Geobacterales > Pseudopelobacteraceae > JACRCG01. Next base: position 33,112 of record JAJZRX010000020.1, on the reverse strand, counting down.
CCGACGTTCGCAAGCAACTGTTCCGGCTCCCAAACAAAAGAAACAGAGCGGGCCTGCCAAGCCGGTGCCGGTCGTTACACGTCCTTCCGTTGATAAAACCGTGCAGCAGCAGAGGAAGAACGTCCCACTGGGCGCCCTTACCGCCCCTCTTACCGTTCCGCAAGTCGTCAGGACAATTCCGCTTTTAAGGGTAAACGGCATCGCTCACCAAGGGGGCACGGCCGACAACGTAGCGGTAATCAACGGTGTGCCGGTTTCGGACGGGGCAGTCATCGAAGGGGTCAAGGTTGAGGAAATCCAGAAGGATCGGGTGCGCTTCAGCTACAAAGGCGAGACATTCGAGATAGCGCTGGGCAAATCAAACCGCTGAATGTTTCAGCGGGTAATGACCTTTATGAAACGGGCCAGATAGTCGACTCCGGACCAGATGGTCAGAATTGTTGCAATCCAGAGGTAAAACATGCCGACATTGTGCATATTGACCGTCAAAAGCGGATGGGCAATCCCGAAAAACCAGTTATATTCGTAGTGAAGAACCAGACCGAGAATGGCCACGATCTGAAAGATGGTCTTGAACTTGCCCAGATCGCTGGCCTGAATAACAATCCCCTCACTTGAGGCGATCCCCCGCAAACCGGTAATAATCATTTCACGCCCCAGAATCACCAGCACCATCCAGGCCGGAACCCGGCCGAAGGGCAAAATCATGACCATGGCGGCCATTACGATCAGCTTGTCGGCGATCGGATCCAGGAATTTGCCGAAAACCGTCACAATCCCCATGCGACGTGCCAGATACCCATCCAGCCAATCGGTGATTGAAGCCAGGGCAAAAACCGCCGCTGCCCAGAAACCGGACTCTTTTGAAGGAGACAGCAGCAGAGCCGCCAACAGGGGAATGGCGGCTATTCGCATCATGGTGAGAATATTGGGGATGTTAAAGATTTGACTGGAACGTTCGGAAGTCATTAAATACCACTGGATTGATACGACTGCATGTAGGAAAGAACCCGATTGACATAGGTTTTGGTTTCATTGAAGGGCGGAATGCCGCCATGCTTTGCCACATTGCCAAGACCGGCGTTATAGGCCGCCAGCGCCAGCGAAACGTCACCCCGAAAAGTGTCCAGTAGAAAACGGAGGTATTTGACCCCCCCCTCCACATTGTCCCGTGGATTGAAACGGTCAGCAACCTTCAGTGATCTGGCCGTGCCCGGCATCAGCTGCATCAGACCACTGGCGCCCTTGCTGGAAACCGCATTGGGATTGTAGCCCGACTCTGCGTGAATAACCGCTTTTACCAGGGCTGTGCTGACTCCATATTTATCGGCACAGTTTTTAATCAGCTGCTCATATTCAGCCGGATTGACGGAACTGGCATATTTCAGTTTCGTGCGCAACTCTTTGTCTTTTTTCAGATCCCGCATGAAGACTTTGAAACGCTTGTCGGTGGGAGCATCGGTAAAATGAACAATGCCGTCCTCATCCTCATAACGGTAGATATCCGCGACGCAGGGCATAGCCCAACAGACCGAAAGCATGCCGGCCAGTAACAAACCGCAGATTGTCCTGGCGCTAAATGTCGTAGTTTGCATTGTCATGGTGCGTTAATAATCCCAAAACATGCGGATTTGTCAAGAGATATTCTTTATGATCAGCTCTTTTCAGCAGTTTCAAATTGACATTTCAAGGGCCATGTTTTACAAACGTCTCTTGCCCAAGGAGGATTACAATCGATGAGTGATACGCGAGCAACCTATAAAGACGCCGGTGTTGACATTGCCGCTGGCAACAGTTTTGTAAACCTGATCAAGCCCCTGGTAAAAGCCACCAGCCGCCCGGAAGTTCTGGCGGATATCGGCGGGTTTGGCGGCCTGTTTTCGTTGAATACCGCCAAATATAAGAATCCGGTGCTGGTCTCCGGAACCGACGGGGTCGGCACAAAGCTTAAAATGGCCTTTATGGCGGATCGCCATGACACGGTAGGAATCGATTTGGTCGCAATGTGCGTCAACGACATCATTGTGCAGGGCGCCGAACCGCTCTTTTTCCTCGATTATCTGGCAACCGGCAAGCTGCTGCCGGAAAAAGCCGCCGAGATCGTCAAGGGCATTGCCGAAGGGTGTAAACAGGCCGGCTGTGCGTTGATCGGAGGCGAAACTGCCGAGATGCCCGGTTTTTATGCTGATGGTGAGTACGATGTGGCCGGTTTTACGGTTGGTGTCGTGGATCGCGACTCGATTATCGACGGCTCCTGCATCGCGGTCGGCAACCGTCTGATCGGCATCGCTTCCAGCGGACTGCACAGCAACGGCTACTCCCTGGCCCGCAAGCTGGTCTTCGATCACATGGGGCTCAAGATCGACTCCGAACTGCCCGGCACTGGCGCCAGCGTTGCCGATGTCATGCTGACCCCCACCCGCATCTATGTCCGCTCGATCCTCAATCTGCTGAAGGATTTTTCTATCAACGGCATCGCCCATATCACCGGTGGCGGACTGTTGGAAAACATCCCCCGTATTCTGCCGAAGGGGTGTGTTGCCAACATTCGGCTGAACAGCTGGCATCGCCCTCTGCTCTTTGATCTGCTGGGCGATGCCGGCAATGTCGAGCAGAAGGAAATGTATCGCACCTTTAATATGGGAATCGGCATGGTGCTGGCTGTGGCTGAAAATCAGGCTGAAGACGTGATTTATCGTCTTAAAGGCCTGAACGAGCAGGCCTGGATCATCGGTGAAGTCACCGCCTGCGCCGCCGGCAATGAACGTGTAGAATTACTGGAGGCATGATCGTGCCCCCCACCCTGCCCTGTAGAATCGGCGTACTGGTTTCCGGAAGCGGTACGAACCTGCAAGCCATCATTGACCGCATTGAAGCCGGTGAACTGCCGGCAGCGATCGCCTGCGTTATCAGTAATAATCCCGATGCCTATGCCCTGAAACGTGCGGCCCGGCACGCTATTCCGGCTGTGATCCATGAAAAGGGCGGCTATGCCAACCGCCGTGAATACGATGCGGCCACGGTTGATATTCTGCAAAAACATTCCGTCAACCTGGTTGTTCTGGCGGGCTTCATGCGGATCCTGACCGATGTCATGGTGAACGCCTTCCCCAATGCAATCATGAACATCCACCCGGCTCTGCTGCCTGCTTTTCCCGGCCTGCACGCCCAACGGCAGGCCCTGGATTACGGCGTCCGCTATTCCGGCTGCACGGTTCATTTTGTTGATTGCGGAACCGACACCGGCCCGGTCATCCTGCAGTCCGTTGTTGCGGTGGAACAGGATGACACCGAAGAAACACTTTCAGCCCGGATTCAAAAAGAGGAGCACCGCACATTTCCGGCGGCAATCAAACTTTTTTCAGAGGGCAGAATCAGGGTTGAAGGACGGCATGTACGGATTCTGCCGTAACGACCAAACCTTTAACTATTTCGCTCCAACAACGGAAACCCGCAACTGCGGGTTTTTTTTGTGCAGGGTATTCAAACAAATCACGAGGTACGGAAATCACGAGGTACGGTATGAACAGCAACAATTCAAATTTTGACCAGCTCCTGACGATCATGCGCCGACTGCGCGGACCGGAGGGCTGCCCCTGGGATGCCGAACAGACTCATCAGTCGCTGACCCGTTATCTGCTGGAAGAAACCTATGAAGTTATCGAAGCGATCGACGAACAATCGCCCGAACATCTCAAGGAAGAACTGGGTGACCTGTTGTTGCAGCCGGTGTTCCACGCGGCCATTGCCGAGGAAGCCGGAGACTTCACCATCAACGACGTTATTGACACGCTCTGCCAGAAACTGATTCGCCGCCACCCCCACGTTTTCGGCGATCTCGAGATCAAGGACAGCGATGCCCAGATCGAAAACTGGGAACGGATCAAAAAAGCTGAAAAAGGTGCTGAACGCGCCTCGGCCCTTTCGGGGGTGCCGTGCCATCTGCCAGCACTGCTCAAGGCTCACAAGATCAGTGAGAAGGCTTCACGGGTCGGCTTTGACTGGGAACACTCCGGTCAGGTCTTTGCCAAGGTGATGGAAGAACTGCACGAATTCGAGGAGGCCAGGGCCGCTGGTGACCCGCAGCGTATGGAAGATGAATTGGGCGACCTGCTTTTTGCAATCGTCAATCTGGGAAGATTTCTGGCACTGAATCCCGAAGAGGCTCTGCGTAAAACCATAAACCGCTTCCAGAAACGCTTTTCCCATGTCGAAGATACGCTGCACAGCCAGGGAAAGCAGATGCAGGACACCCCCCTTGAGGAGATGGATAAACTGTGGGAGCAGGCAAAGAGGCTGGAAAGAACGGCGGATTTGTAAACATGTTACCGCGATGTGACCGTTATTACAGGCTTGTTTTTCTTATCCACAAAAATTGTGGATAAGCTGTGGACAACGGTGTTGACGGGTGGCAAAAGTGATATTTTTGCAAGAGTTTTTTTCAAACTGCCTTATTTTTATACATCGATATAAGTTTTATATTTCAGCTACTTATAATCTTCTTCGCAATTATGGGGGGTTACGCTGTCAAGCTTTTTTCGCAGCGGATAAATGTTTTTTCTTTCAAAAAAATGCTGTTAATAAACCTGTAAAAAATTGCGAAAAAGCCACTACACTTTACCCAGCTTTCTGCGCAGCATAGCAACCGCTTCCAGGGCTTCCTCGGTTTTCAGCAGGCGTACTGCAAGCAGATACACAGCGGTGCCGATCAGGATCGCCCCCCCCAGAACAGACCCCTTAAGCACCTTGTGACCGGCCTGGGACCAGTCTGTCAGCGAACAGATATACCAGACCGCCAGCGCCATCGGCAGCGACCCGGCACAGGATTTCAGGGCGGTCTTCAAAATGGCGCGTCCGCCGAACGATCCGGTTTTACGCTTCAGAAACCAGAGCAACAGCAGCATATTGCCGCAGGCGGAAAGTGTGCTTGCCAGCGCCAGGCCGCCATGCTTGAGCGGCCCCATCAACATGAGGCTTAAGCAAAGGTTCAGGACAAAAGCTATAAATGCTGTCAGCACCGGAGTTTTAGTGTCTTTCAGAGCATAGAAGGCTGGTGCCAGTACTCTGGTCATGGCCACAAACGACAATCCCAGCGAGTAATACAGCAGCGCACGGGCCGAGTTGACAACCTGGGTGTAGTCGAAGGCCCCACCCATGAAGATCAGGCTGAAGATCGGTGTCGAGCAGACCATGAGTCCGGCCATGGCCGGGATGGTGATAAACAGCGTCAAACGCATTCCGAATGACAGCGAATCCTTCATGCCGGCCATATCTCCGGACGCGGCCTGTTTGCTCAGGGAAGGCAGCACCGCCTGGGCGACCGACACGGTGAAGATGCCCTGGGGGAATTCAAACAGTCGTTGAGCATAATACAGGTAGGAAACGCTTCCCTGGGGCAGCTGTGAAGCCAGGATTGAGCTGACGACGATATTGAGATAATAGACGCCGACTCCAAACAGTGACGGCAGCATCAACAGGGTTATGCGGCGGACTTCCGGATTGCTGAAATCAAAGTTGGGGCGAAACGGAAAACCTTTGCGCCACAGAACCGGCAGCTGCATGACCAGTTGGACAGCTCCGCCGATCAGAACCCCCATTGCCAGGGCGGTAACGGGTGCCTCGAAAAAACCGCGCAGACAAAGGGCAGCCAGGATCATGGCGATGTTCAGAAATACGGTCGAGATGGCCGGGGTAAAAAAATGCCGAAGCGTATTCAGAATCCCCATGCAGAGCGCCACCAGACTGATAAAGAAGATATAGGGAAACATCAGCCGATTGAGCAGTACGGTCAGTTCGAATTTCCCCGGTTCTAGCTTGAATCCGGGGAACATCAGGCTGACGATCAGCGGCGAAAACAGTATGCCCACCAGGGTTATCAAGGCCATTACGATCGTCAGCAGCGTAAAGCAGATATTGGCCAGCTCCCGGGCATCCTGCTCCCCCTTCTGGTTGAGCGTCGCCGTAAAAGTCGGAACGAAAGCGGCCGTGAGAGCCCCTTCGGCAAAAAAACGGCGCAGCATGTTCGGTATCTGAAAGGCGGCAAAAAAGGCATCGGTGGCAAGTCCGGCCCCGAAAAGACGCGACACGACGATATCGCGCACCATTCCCAAAATGCGCGACAGCATCGTGGCACTGCCTAAAATACCGGCCGCTTGGACTATTTTTTTCTTTTCAGACATAATCCGGCTACCCTTTTCTTCCCTTGAACGGCAACACCAGCAGATAGAGCAGGTTCAGCTGATCTGCTGAACGGAACTCCTTCAGTCCGATCTGCATTGCAGCGTGTCCCGCCGACGGCTGGGCACGGTAGGTTCCCATCAAGCGATCCCACCAGGGAAAATTGAAACAGAAATTGCTGTCGGTTTCCACGGGAATCACCGAGTGGTGAACACGGTGCATGTCGGGCGTTACCAGCAGCAACCTCAGCCAGCGGTCAACGGCCGTCGGCAGGGCAAGGTTGCCATGATTGAACAGAGAGGTGGCATTCAGGACAACCTCGAATAGCAGAACAGACAACGCCGGTGCGCCGATCAGAAAAACGACCGCCAGCTTGATGCAGAGCGAGAGAATGATTTCTATCGGATGAAAGCGGGTGCCGCTGGACACATCCAGATCCAGATCGGTGTGGTGAACACGGTGCAAGCGCCAGAGGAGCGGTGTGCGGTGGAAGGCGCGATGCTGCAGGTAGATGACAATGTCAAAGACGATAAAGGCAATAACAACGCTGATCCAGTGGGGAAGATCGACCTGATTGAGCAGTCCCCACCCCTTCAAGGCGGACAACTGGGCCAGGGCCACGGGCAGCAGAGGCATCATAAGGCGTACGAGCAGGGAATCCAGCGCAACAATGGAGAAATTAACAAGCCAGCGCCGCCCTTTGGGGGTTGTCAGCGGTCGCCGTGGAAAAAAAAATTCAGCCAGGGCGACAACTGTCAACACCAACAGGAACGATACCAGCCGCACCGTGGATTCTTGGGGCATGAACGTGCCTGTCAACCAACCTGCGCCACAACAAATTCGCGCACTTTTTCAAGGTCGGCGGCCATGATTTCGCAACGGGTCGGCTTGCCTTTCAGCTCCAGAACAGATTCGGGAAGCGGAACCGGAGTGCCAAGGGCCTTTTCAACCGTTTCGCCGAATTTGGCCGGATGGGCCGTAGCCAGACAGACCCGGGCAGAATCTGCTGCAAGCAGATCCAGAGCGGCTTTAACGCCGACTGCGGTATGGGGATCGAGCAGGTAGCCGGTTTGGGCATGAAAATCCCGGATGGTGGCTATGGTTTCAGCCTGGTTGACCGATGCCGAACAGAAGTCTCTCCGTACCTGGGCCATTTCGTTTTCATGACATGAAATACGTCCCTGTTCCTTCAGTTCGACAAAGGCATTTTTGAGTCTTTCCGGATTGTCACCGAACAGGTGAAACAGGTAGCGTTCAAAGTTGGAAGCGATCTGGATATCCATTGATGGCGAAACCGTTGCAACCACTTCGCCCAGCGAGTAATCTCCCTGGTTGATAAAACGGGTCAGGATGTTGTTTTCATTAGTGGCCAGCAGAAGTTTATCTATCGGCAATCCCATCCGTTTGGCCACATAACCGGCAAAAATATCGCCAAAATTGCCGGTCGGCACGGAAAAGCTGACGGTCTGCTCACCGCTGTCGGTCACCCGCAACCAGGCGAAGAAATAGTAAGCCACTTGTGCCAGCACCCGCGCCCAGTTGATAGAATTGACCGCACCCAGGGAATATTTTTCCTTGAATTCCAGATCGCCGAAGAGCGCCTTGACCATATCCTGACAATCGTCAAAGGTGCCATGCACGGCAATATTGTGCACATTGGCGTCGGTAACGGTGGTCATCTGCAGAGCCTGCACGGCGGATGTCTTGCCATGAGGATGCAGGATAAAGATCGAGATGCCTTTTTTACCCCGCACGCCGTGGATCGCGGCACTGCCGGTATCGCCCGAAGTGGCACCGATGATGTTCAGTTTCTGGTTGCGCTCGACCAGAATGTACTCGAACAGGTTGCCGAGAAACTGCAGCGCAACATCCTTGAAGGCCAGCGTTACTCCGTGAAAGAGTTCCAGAATATAGAGGCCGTCCTGTTTGACTACCGGGGTGACTTGCGGATGACTGAAGGTGGCGTAGGATCGATCTATGATGTCTTTCAGTTCAGCGGCGGGAATGTCATCCACATAGCGGGATATGACTTCGAAGGCCAATTCGGGATAGCTCAATGAACGCCATCCTTCCAGCTGCTCTCTGGATATGGTCGGATACGACTGCGGCAGAAGCAGGCCGCCATCGGAGGCCAGTCCCATCATGACGGCATCCTTGAATGAAATCGGCTGGATACCGCCGCGGGTGCTGATATAGCGCATAAGAAACCTCTCGTTTGTAAAATGACTGTGGAATGTAGCAGGGATTGGTCTAAATTGGAAGCGTCAGCTGACAAAAAACAAGAGTACTATGATGCTTAATCATCCACTATCTGTGTCGCGCAACTGCGACAAAATTCTCATCCGGGGTTGTAAACCAGCCCGCCGGCTGCGGCATATCCCTCCAACACCGCACGCGCTTCAGCGCGCAGCACATCCCGCTCCACACGGATGCCACGACGCGTGAGCGCCGACACCCAGTCTGTCAACTTGGCCCCCTCGTCAAATCCGATTGCGCGCACATCTTCGTCACGGGCACCGCACACCAGTCCGCTGACCCCCGACCAGGGGATGGCCCCAAAGCACATGGCGCATGGCTCGGATGAGCTGTAGAGCTCATACAAAAAGCGGCCGCCGTCACCAATATCATAACGCCCCAGCACCCTTTGGGCAGCTGCCAGCGCCACCACCTCGGCGTGCAGCAGAGAGCATCCGGAGCTGGCAACAAGATTGATTCCCGGCGCCACCAATCCGCCATTAATGTCAAATACGGCTGCTCCGAACGGGCCGCCGCTGCCGTGCTGGGTATTCAGCCGCGAAAGCTTTATCACAAAACGCATCCGGGCCTCGACTTCGGGAAACGTAACTGGTGAACCGGACAGGAAATCGTTCAGCCAATCCGGAAAACATATAGTAAGAACAGGATCGGTCATGGGCGGTCTCCACCGGAAATAGCCGGCACCCCCCCCTCACGCAACTCCCCTGGCGCCAGCGTGAAAAAAAGCCTGAACATACAGTATTTATAAAACTCCCGGAACAGCAGATCAAAACTGTCGCCGTGCTTCCACCAGGATTCCTTCAGATTTTTCGTGTCAACCGGATGGGGATAAATCAGCACATCGTTCGGCAGGGAGTTACGGAAAAGTATCGAGGATCTTTTCAAGTGGTAGCGGGATGTTATCAGAATTATTGAGCGGATTTTATGCTTCAGGATAACGTCACGTCCGAAAATCGCATTTTCAAGGGTATTGCGGGAAGCGCTTTCCAGTACGACCTTATCGCTAGAGGGATCGCCGGGACGGGGACGGTACAGATCACTTTTCCGGACGGACGGATCTACGCCGACAAAAAAAAGATATTCGGCGCGCAACTCGCGAAACAGACGGATTCCCTCATCCACCCTGCCCTTGCCGCCGGCCAGCACGACAATCGCATCGGCTTTTCTGGAGCTTTGCCTGTAGGAGAATGTTTTGTAGGTAAAATCAATGAACAGGGCCGTCACCGCCAACAGCCCGATCACCACTAATGTTATAAAAGTCTTGATAATATTCATTCCATAGCCCAGATTTTACTTGCAAGCTCCCTTTCAGTCTGCTATAAGATTTTTTTCAGCAATCAAGGGAGGACAAAAATATGTCAAGAAAATGTGAAATTTGCGGAAAAGGCCCCAGCTTCGGTAACAATGTCAGCCACGCCAACAACAAGACCCGTACCGTCTGGCGTCCCAACCTCCAGAAAATCAGAGCGGTGAAAAACGGCAGCATCTCCACGGTCAAGGTTTGCACCCGCTGCATCCGCTCCGGTTTCGTTACCAAAGCCATCTGACATCTTGTTTCGCAACCCCATAAATCAGCCGCTTTCCCTTTGGAGAGCGGCTTTTTTACGTTGTCCCAATTTTAAAGGGCGGCTAGCACTTCGATCTCCACCAGCGCTCCACGGGGCAGACTCTTGACCGCAACGGTAGATCTGGCAGGCTTATGACTTGAAAAATATCTGCCGTAAACCTCGTTGACAGCGGCAAAGTCCCCCATATCCACCAGATAGATGGTGCTCTTGATCACGTCATCAAATCCGGCCCCCGCCGCAGAAAGAACGGCGGAGATATTCTGCATGACACGTTCGGCCTGCTCGTTGATGCCGCCACTGGACATCTCGCCGCTCACAGGATCAAGGGGGATCTGGCCGGAACAAAACAGCAGATCGCCGAATTTTACCGCCTGCGAATAGGGACCGATTGCGGCCGGGGCCTTGTCTGTGGCTAGTGACTGAAGTTTCATTTTTTCAACCTCTCTACTTTAATAACGCCCTTCACCTTCATCAACGCATTCAAAACCTTCTGCAGATGCGCCAGATCGGTAACATTGACTTCAAAGGTATTTTCACCACGCTGATCAACCGTACTCTGGATTTGAGCGCTGGCGATGTTGGCCTCGCAATTGGTAATCGCCAGGGTAATGTTAGCCAGAATACCCTTGACATCATGGCAGATGACCTTGATTTTAACCGGCAGCACCGATGTCCTGGCTTTGTTCCAGGTGACATCAATCCGTCGTTCGGGGTCGTTTTCCAGGGCGAACTGACAGTCAGCCGTATGCACGGTAACCCCCTTGCCGCGGGTAATGAAGCCGACGATTTCATCTCCCGGGACAGGATTACAGCATTTTCCGAAACGCACCAGCACATCATCAATACCGCTGATCTCAACCGCGCTGGAAGAACGCCCCTTCAGCTTGTTGATAACCGATTCAAGCCGGGACTCCTTCCGGTCGGTACGTTCCTGGAGCTTGGCTTCCGGTAGCAGCTTTCCGATAATCTGACCGACTGAAATTTTGCCGTAGCCAACAGCGGCCAGCAGGTCATCATCGGCCGCATAGCCGAACTCTCCGGCGATTTTCTTGAATTCGCCGCTCTTCTGTATTTTCTGGAGATTTACCGAATATTTGCGCAGATCTTTCTCGCAGATTTCACGCCCCAGCACGATGCTGCGCTTACGCTCCTCAATTTTAATCCAGGCCCTGATCTTGTTTCGGGCTCGGGAACTCTTGACTATTTTCAGCCAATCCTTGCTGGGGGTGTGGTGCGGCGACGTGATAACCTCGACGATATCGCCATTTTTCAGCTCATACTTCAGCGGCACCAGCTTACCGTTAACCTTGGCCCCCACGCAGCGATGTCCGATGTCAGTATGAACGCTGTAGGCAAAATCGATCGGAGTCGAACCTTTGGGATAGCCCTTCACATCGCCTTTGGGGGTGAATACATAAACCTCTTCGTTGAACAGTTCGACCTTGACCGAATCCATGAACTCACGCGAGTCCTGCAGATCCTGCTGCCATTCCAAAAGCTGCCGTAGCCAGGCAAAGCGCTTGACCTCTTTTTCGTCATAGCCCTTGCCTTCCTTGTACTTCCAGTGCGCGGCGATGCCGGCATCGGCTACGCTGTGCATCTCGTGGGTGCGGATCTGAACTTCCATCCGGTCGCCGTGCGGCCCGATAACGGTCGTGTGCAGGGATTGGTACATATTCCCCTTGGGCATGGCGATGTAATCCTTGAAACGCCCCGGGATCGGCTTCCAGGCCGAGTGGATCACCCCCAGCACCTCGTAGCACTCCCGCAAGTCTTCAACCAGGATGCGAACCGCAATCAGATCATAAATCTCCTCAAACTCCACATTGCGCTTTTCCATCTTGCGATAAATCGAATACAGATGCTTGCTGCGGCCGGAAATCTCACCCTTGATACCATAAAAAGCCAGTTTTTCCGATATAATGGCCTTTGCCTCTTCTACAAAAGCTTCACGTTCCTGTTTTTTGAGTGAAATCTTGCGCACCAGATCAAAATAGATTTCAGGCTGCAGATAACGGAAGGAAAGATCCTCCAGCTCCACCTTGACCCAGGAGATTCCCAGGCGGTTGGCAATGGGAGCGTAGATATCCATGGTTTCCTTGGCAATGCTGCGCTGCTTCGGTTCCGGCTGGAACTCCATCGTGCGCATATTGTGCAGACGGTCGGCCAGCTTGACCAATATAACGCGGATATCAATCGCCATTGCCAGCAGCATCTTGCGGAAGTTCTCGGCCTGGCTCTCTTCCTTGGTTTTAAAATTTATTTTACTGATCTTGGTGACACCATCCACCAGCGCCGCCACTTCGTCGCCAAACATGGCCGCCAGCTCTTCGGAGGTCGCCAGGGTGTCTTCAATGGTATCGTGAAGAAAACCGGTAATGATACTGGGAACATCCAGCTTCAATTCAGCCAGCAGTCCGGCGACCTCCATCGGATGAATAATATACGGCTCTCCCGAAAGGCGGGTCTGCCCCTGATGCACCTTGGCGCAGTACACATATGCCTTGCGGATCAGATTGAAATCCGCTGTCGGATTATAGGCCGCAACCTTATCGAGAATGTCATTAAGCCTGATCATTGGACGTAATCACTCGTATGCTGATGGGGATGGATATAATTGACGGTCAAAGACAAAAAAAGGGTGAAAACGGAAGTTGTCCGGCTTCACCCTGGGAAACTGGGGTGGTTAGCGCTGCTTCTTGCTGACCTCAAAACCGATCTTGCCGGCGGCTATCTCACGCAGCGAGGTAACCACATGGCGGTTATTACGGGGGTCGATCAATGGCTGGGCACCTTTGTATAGCTGCTTGACCCTCTTGGATGCCAGCATTACCAGCTGAAATCTGTTTTCCACTTTTTCGAGACAATCTTCAACAGTTACGCGAGCCATATTCAAACTCCTTCTTTAAACATTAAATGGTTAACTTTTGTATCCTGTTTTTGATTAAATATCAAACAATTTCCCCACCTGCTCCAGCATCCGGAATGTTTTACGGCGCTGGGCAACAACGATTGCCGCCAACTCGCCGGCGGCAACCTCAAAATCATCGTTGATAATGATGTAATCATACCAGCGTGATTCCTTGATCTCGTCAGCCGCCCGGGCAATCCGCCGTTCGATGACATCCTGGGAATCGGAGGAGCGGCTTTCCAGGCGGCGGCGCAATTCATCCATACTGGGAGGCACAATGAAGACAAAAACACCCCCCTCGAATTGTTCCTTCAGCTTGAGCGCCCCCTGGCAATCGATATCCAGCACCAGGCTGACGCCGTTATTACGGGCTTCCTCCAGAGTTTTCAAGGCGGTGCCGTACATATTGCCATGCACCATGGCCCACTCGGCAAAAGCCTCCTCATCGACCATCCGCTCAAACTCTTCCTGAGATACGAAATGGTACGCCTCGCCGTCCACCTCACCGGTGCGCGGTTCACGGGTCGTGTAGCTGATCGATTCTTTTATGTCCGGAAACGTTTTGAACAATTCCCGGCAGAGCGATGTCTTGCCTGCCCCGGATGGAGCCGACAATATCAGAATCAGACCTTCACGCTTCATAGCACAAACTCCATAGAATCGATTTAATGAACAGCAAAAATAGCATACTCAAGGATGAGTGACCAGCACATTACTCCACATTCTGAACCTGTTCCCGCATCTTCTCCATCTCGGCCTTGATCCGGATCACCATAGTCGTCAGTTCGGCGTCGTTGGATTTGGAGCCGATCGTGTTAACCTCGCGGTTCATTTCCTGCATCAGAAAATCAAGCTTGCGGCCGACCGGTTCCGCCAACCGCAGGGTTTCATCAAACTGGTCAAAGTGGCTGGCAAGCCGCACCAACTCTTCGGTAATATCGCAGCGGTCGGCCATCAGCGCAACTTCCTGCAGCAGACGGGCTTCGTCCAGCTCGCTTCCGCCCAGAAGCTGCTCCAGACGGGCCTTGATTTTCAGCTGGTACTCGTTCACAACCTGGGGCGCCCGGGCGCCGAGTTGCTCGGCCCACTCCGCGATCTGCCGGCGCCTGGCCAGCAGATCATTCTCCAGCGCCTCCCCTTCCCTCGTGCGCATGGCATCAATTGCGTTTACAGCCGACTGGAGCGCTGAAAACAGCTGCGGCTTTAACTCGGATTCATCAAGCGGGGTGCAGGAATCTTTCACAACCCCTTTCTGGGACAGTACCAGCGCCAGCGGGACATCGCCGGGCACCCCCAAATCATCGGCCAGAGCTGAAAAAGCGTGATGATAGCCGCGCGCCACAGCCAGATCAACACCGGGAACCGTGCCGGCTGCGGTTGCATCTTCCCACTGGACGAAAACATCTATTTTTCCGCGCTTGAGCTGCGACGACACCAGTTTTTTCGCATCGCTTTCCAACGCCATGAAACTGCGCGGCATCCGCAGCGACACCTCCCCGTAGCGGTGATTCACCGAACGGATCTCGACAGTGAAATTGCCTTGCGGGGCGGCAGCCTCTCCCTTGCCGTACCCGGTCATACTTTTGAGCATAGATAACTCCCTTTCCCGCTACACCATGTACTGGCAACCGTGCTTCACATACCGTAATTCGCGCTTGTTTGTCCAGCCAAATCCGGTATAGTTGGCCGCCATGCACACGACCGAAAGCGCCACCAGCAGCTTCCACACAAACAAACCCGACCCGGACGACACGCGCAAAACAGAGCATATCGCCCTGATATGCCCGTTCAGCTCCGGTCCCGGACGTGGCAATATCACCACCGTTCGCCGCATTGCGAGCAACCTGCCGACAGCCGGATGCCGGATCACACGGGTCAACCTGGACGAGGTCAGCGAAGAATCCTGCTGTGCCGCCCTTGACACGGATCATCCGGATCTGCTGCACGCCTTCCACGCCTACCATGCCGGACCGGCCGCCTGTCGGCTTTCCCGGCACTTTAGCATTCCATACCTGATCACGATTACCGGCAGCGACCTTTTTGATCCAAGCCTGTGCTCCGCTCCCGAAACCCGACTGGCAATTGCCGATGCCGCTGCGCTTACCTGTTTCGACCCGCAGGTCGCGCAGCGTCTGTCAGAGGAATTTCCGCAAACAACAGATCGTATTTCGGTCATCCCGCAGGGAGTTGCTCTACTGCCGCAGGAAAAATCCTATCCCCGTTCCAAAGATGATTTTTTGATTCTGCTTCCGGCCGCTCTGCGTCCGGTCAAGGGAGTTATCGAGGCGATTGCCGCACTAACTCCGCTGGCCAAGGAATTTCCGACCCTCCGTTTGCTGGTGGCGGGCGGGGCACTCGATCCGAACTATGCCGATGATGTCAGCACAATCGCTGCCTCGCTGCCCTGGGTGCAGCTGCTGGGTGATGTTCCCCACCAACAGATGGGGACATTATACACAGCTGCAGACCTGGTTCTCAACTCGTCGTTATTTGAAGGCGGAATGGCCAACACGTTGCTGGAAGCCATGATCATGGGCAAGCCGGTTCTGGCCCGCGATATCCTCGGTAATCGCTCCCTGATCCGCCATGGCGAAACCGGCTGGCTGTTCAATAACGATGATGAACTGCGGCAGCTGCTACGACTGCTGCTCAAAAGGAAGCACAGCGCCGACATCGGCATGGCCGGACATGATTTTGTTCAGAAAAACTGCTCACCATTGACTGAAGCAAACCGTTATGCCGCATTATACCGGCAAATCTTGGGCTAATACCGATTCCAGATCAAAGATGATATCAAGGCGGCAAGGAGTGAGGCTGCGAGGCGTACGCTTCAGTACGTTGAGTAGCCGAACGACGAGCCAACGAAGAGAGGGCTTTGATATGGAATTGGAAAAAACGGCACCGCCGCAATTATGGGGGATATACTTTCCCTTTCAATTTATCGATGTGCTTCCACTTTCTACGCCGCAAAACGCCTCGTATTCCAAAAAAACAGCCTGAAACTAATAATATCCAAATTGTTACCGTAACAGCAATTTCACTGGTCGTCAGCATGGCGCGGATCCCTTCTTCCGTTTTTTGGATGGATGTTAGCTGTATTTGGCAACCATGGTTTGATGCGGGTCAAGAAGCCGAACATGGACAAAAAAATAATGTGTCGATCGGGTAACAACAGAAACGGTTACGTGATTATTCATGCCTATGTGGTAGAATTTGACCATGGATCAATCTGACCATGGACAAAAAACTTACAAACAAAAATAACCATTCATGGTGCATAAAAGGAGCTGCTTGATATTTAAGAACGGGAGGTGTCCCATGACAACTATCAAGATCGACGAAGCAATTGAGCGGTATGTAAATGAAAGAAAGACAAGTGACCGGAAAGTGGCTGGAAACAGATTTTTGAGCTACACCTATCTGGCGTGCGGAGAAAGCGATACGGCCAATTTCATGAAAAAAGCGCGGAGTCTGATTCGCTACTACATTGACTATCTGGCGGTGCTGGAAAATCCGCTGCGCGGTCCCCAGGCTGGTTGGTTGGTATTGATGTCGATTGTATTTTCATTCGGGCTTTATATGCTGAATGATGAAGAGATGCGCGTTGCCGGCATCTTTGTCTGTTCCGGAACCCTGGTGAACGGAATTTCGCTGGCCCGGGCCGTGATTGCAAAATGGGTAGAAACGGCGGTAATGATCGCCTTTTACCGGGAGATTGTTGAGCTGATTGACAGCACGCTTCCCGCTGAATGCTGACTCCCGGCGGCCGAGCGGTTTTCACCCCAGATGCAGCTCCGGTTTCAGGTTGGGAGGCGTATAATTTATAGCGATTCGCCACCCTTTTTTACCATTGAGAACCGGCTCCAGGCCGGCGGATATGAATCCTATCAGGCTGGCGCTTTCCGGCAGTTCGGAGGCAATCCTGACGATACAGAATGCAACCAGATCACCCACCGCAGGGCGTGCCGGCGCGTCGGCCAGTGTACATCCCCACATGTCAAGAGCCGGCTCCCCGGTCGCAAGGTGCAGCCGATACCACTTCTCACCATCGATTCCCAGTCGCCCTTCCTCCATAACCAGAGCGGGAATTTTGGCCTTGATCAGAGGCGTGTAGCCGATCCTGCAGGCGTGTTCAAAAGCGCTCTCGTTATCGGGAAAGACGACCGGTAGTTCCTCTTTTTTTCCAAACCAGCCAAACATCTGCATACCACCTTTCATTTGCAAATTATCTGTCTGAAAACATTACCACAACCAGGAAATAAATCCGCACTGATTATACAAAAGAACACTTTCTGGGTGATTCCCGTGAATTTCATTTCAGCAAAACCAACCACAATTGAAGCGGAGAAGCCAGCAAATTGCGGCGCACCTCTCCTTGACGCACCTCCGCATCCGTAGTACCTTCAAAAAATAAAAGATCAACACCAAATTGATATCAATAACCTGCCGAAGGAAAATCCCATGACCACACCTGATCTGACTTGGAACACCGCCCTGCTCTACCCCGCCCCGAACTCACCGGAACTGGAAGCCGATCTGGGCTCTTTCGAACAACTGGCAGCCGACTTTCGGGGGCGCTATTTTGAAAAGGTCGCCGGGCTGGACAACCGGTCACTGCTGGCGGCGCTACGCGACTATGAAGCGCTGCAGACCCGTATGTCAAAACCGTTCTGCTATGCCCACCTGCTGTTCGCTTCCGATTCCGGCAACGATACCTACCGCGCCCTGTCCCAGCGCTGTTCTGAACTGGGCAACCGCCTTTCGCAGGAGTTGCTCTTTTTCGATCTGGAATTGATGGAACTGGATGACGCGCGTTTCGAAGATTTTCGTGCCTTCCCGGAAGCCGCTGCCTATCTTCATTTTATGGAAGGGATCCGCAAATTCCGTCCCCACACCCTTAAAGAGAATGAAGAGCGCCTGCTGACCCGCAAGGACCTGACCGGCATCCGTGCCTTTACCAAGCTGTTCGACGAACTGTCGGCCTCTTTCAGCTACAAAATGGAAATGGACGGTGAGGAGAAGGAGTTCACCGGCGAAGAGTTGCTGTCGCTGCTGCACCACAACTCGGCTGATGTCCGTTTCCGGGCCTTCAGTACCTTTCTTGAGCGCCATGGAGAACACGGAATCGTCTATAATGCCGTCTTCAACAACATGGCCCTTGATCATGCCCAGGACATGGAGCTACGCAACTACCGCACGCCGATTCAGCCGACCAACATCGGCAATGAAATCCCGGACGAAGCCGTTGAGCATCTGATGACAGTCACCGAGGCCAACTACGGACTGGCCCAGGAATATTTCCGCATCAAGGCCGGCATGCTCGGCATGGATAAACTTCGCAACTGTGACCTATATGCCCCGGTGGCCGAAGCGGAGAAGAAGTATACTTTCGAGGAAGCCCGCTGCCAGGTTGTGGATTCCTACCGCGGCTACGACCCCCAATTCGGCACAATCGTGGATGACTTTTTTGTCGAGCGCCGCGTTGATGTTCTGCCGCGCACCGGCAAATCGGGTGGTGCCTTTGCCATGGGTATCTCTCCCGAACTGCCCCCTTTCCTGCTGTTGAACTACACTGGCACCCTGCGCGACCTGGCGACCATCGCTCACGAAGCCGGGCATGGCCTGCATTTCGTGCTGTCGCAAAAACAGACCATGCTGAATTACCACGCTCCGCTGCCGCTGGCCGAAACCGCCTCGGTCTTCGGCGAGATGCTTCTGACCCGCCGGATGCTGGACAGCGAGAGCGATCCGATCGTGCGCAAATCCCTGCTGTGCGCCAAGATAGAAGATATCATCGCCACAACCTTTCGTCAGACCGTGCTGACCCGCTTTGAACTGCGCCTGCATACCGAACGCGCAGGCGGCCTGCTCTCCAACGACCGGATTGCCGAGATCTGGCTGGAAGAGAACGGCAAGCTGTTCGGCGACGCGGTGGAGATGATTCCGGCCTATCGCTGGGGCTGGAGCTACATCAGCCACTTCATCCACAGCCGTTTTTACTGCTATTCCTATACCTTTGCCGAACTCCTGGTGCTGGCACTGTTCCAGAAATACCGCGAGGATGGCGAAGCTTTCAAACCGGGCTACCGCGCACTGCTGGAGTCGGGGGGAGCGCTGTCTCCGGCCGACACGGCCCACCTGGCCGGTATCGACATCAGTGCCAGTGATTTTTGGCAGAAGGGTTACGATTTTCTGGGGGGCTTGATTGAAGAGCTGAAATCAATCGTTAACCCGGCTTGACTTTCTCCGCTGCGATGCTTAACTCCTGATTGTAGGTATCCTGCATTAAAAGAGGTTGGCATCATGGACTTCAACAGATTGACACAAAAATCACAGGAAGCTTTTGCCGAGGCCCAAAACAAGGCGATTTCTTTTGGCCACACCGAAGTGGACGGCGAACATCTGCTCTGGGCGCTCCTGGATCAGCCTGACGGCCTGGTGCCGCGCCTGCTGCAACGGATGGACATTCGTCCAGAGATGATCAAACGGGAGGTTGAGGCGGAACTGGATCGTAAACCAAGGGTTTCCGGGCCGGGTGCCGAGGCCGGCAAAATCTACGTTTCCCAGCGTCTTTCACGGACGCTGGTGGCAGCTGAAAATGAAGCCAAGCGGCTGAAGGACGAGTACGTCTCGGTCGAACATCTGCTGATGGCGCTGCTGGCCGAGGGGGACAAGGTGCCTTCAGGGCGCATCCTGAAGCAGGCCGGCATTGACCGCGAGCGTTTTCTGAAGACCCTGACCGACGTGCGCGGCAGCCAGCGGGTGCAGAGCGCCAATCCCGAAGCCACCTATGAGGCGCTGGAAAAGTATGGCCGCGACTTGGTCAAGATGGCCAAAACCGACAAGCTGGATCCTGTCATCGGGCGCGATGAGGAGGTGCGGCGGGTCATCCGGGTTCTGTCGCGCAAAACCAAGAACAATCCGGTGCTGATCGGCGAGCCGGGTGTCGGCAAAACCGCCATCGTGGAGGGTCTGGCCCAGCGGATCGTGCGGGGCGACGTGCCGGAGGGGCTGAAGGACAAGACCGTCTTTGCCCTGGATATGGGCTCGTTGGTGGCCGGCGCCAAGTACCGCGGCGAATTCGAGGAACGCCTCAAGGCGGTGCTAAACGAGGTCAAGGAGGCCAGCGGACGGATCATCCTGTTCATCGACGAGCTGCACACGATTGTGGGAGCCGGCAAGGCCGAAGGATCCATGGACGCCGGCAACATGCTGAAGCCGATGTTGGCCCGTGGAGAGCTGCACTGCATCGGCGCCACCACCCTGGATGAATACCGCCAGCACATCGAAAAGGATGCCGCCCTGGAGCGCCGCTTCCAGCCGGTGCTGGTGGAACAGCCGACCGTTGAAGACACTGTTTCGATCCTGCGCGGCTTACGGGAGCGTTTTGAGGTGCATCACGGTGTCAAGATCCAAGACAACGCCCTGGTAGCGGCCGCGACCCTTTCCAACCGCTACATCACCGAGCGCTTCCTACCGGACAAAGCCATCGACCTGGTGGACGAAGCCTGCGCCATGCTACGGACCGAAATCGACTCGCTCCCCTCGGAGCTGGATACGATCAGCCGGCGGGTCATGCAGCTGGAGATCGAGGAGCAGGCTCTCAAAAAAGAGAAGGACGATATAAGCAAAGAGCGCCTGGAAGGTTTGCGGCGCGAGCTGTCTAGCGACCGTGAGCGGGCCTCAGCCATGCGGGCCAAGTACGATTCGGAAAAGGTCGCCATACAACGTATCCAGGGGCTGCGCGAACAGATCGAAAAAACACGCCGTGACATCGAGCAGGCCGAACGTTCCTACAATCTGGAACAGGCTTCCAAACTGAAATACTCCGAACTGCCGGGCCTGGAGACCGCCCTTAAAAACGAAGAGAGCGCCCTGAACGAGAAACAGGGGGGCCAGAAGCTTTTGCGCGAAGAGGTCACCGAAGACGAAATCGCCGAAATCGTGGCGCACTGGACCGGCATACCGGTGACACGCTTGGTGGAGGGAGAACGGGAAAAGCTGCTGCGGTTGGAGGAAATCCTCCATCAGCGGGTCATCGGCCAGGATGAGGCGGTGCAGCTGGTGGCCGATGCGGTGCTACGGGCCCGTTCCGGCATCAAGGATCCGCGCCGTCCGATCGGCTCATTCATCTTCCTCGGCCCGACCGGAGTCGGCAAGACCGAACTGGCTCGCACCCTGGCCGTCTCGCTCTTTGATTCGGAAGAGAATATGGTGCGGATCGACATGTCCGAGTACATGGAGAAATTCGCCGTCTCACGGCTGATCGGAGCGCCCCCCGGCTATGTCGGCTATGAGGAAGGGGGCCAGCTGACCGAGGCGGTGCGCCGCAAACCTTACTGTGTTCTGCTGTTCGACGAGATCGAAAAAGCCCACCCGGATGTCTTCAACATCCTGCTGCAGATCCTGGATGATGGCCGGGTAACCGACAGCCATGGCCGGACGGTCAGCTTCAAAAACACCGTCATTATCATGACCTCCAATATAGGCGCACCGCATCTGCTGGAGGGCATTACCGCCAGCGGGGATATCCGCGAAGATGCCCGGGCAGCCGTCATGCAAGAGCTCAAACATGGCTTCCGCCCCGAATTTCTAAACCGGGTCGATGACATCGTGCTCTTCAAGCCGCTGCATCTGGATGAAGTCAAGCGGATTGCCGGCCTGCTGGCGGAACAACTCAAGCAGCGCTTGAAAGAACAGCGCATAACACTCGAAATCAGCGACGAAGCCATGAGTTTTATTGCCCAGGCCGGTTATGACCCGGTCTATGGCGCCCGGCCACTGAAACGCTATCTGCAGCGCGAGCTGGAAACCAAGGTGGCGCGAGCCATCATCGGTGGAATTACTCATGAAGGAAGTCTGTTGCGAATAGATGTTGAAAATGGTAAATTGACCGTTGTTTGAGTGTTTGACATGTTCCGCAGGTTCAATTATCAAGAAGCAAAAAGAGCCGCTCCGGAGTGGGCGGCTCTTTTTGCTTCTAAATGCCGGATTGAAGAAATGTTTTGTGAAAGGAATCGCCAGATGAGTTTCAGCAGGGCTTCGTTATCTCTATTTCGTGCAGTAAGTGCCGTGGCCTTGGCAGCGCTGCTTTTCGTGCCGTCCGACACGGCTTTCGCCGCTACGCCGGTCAGCTCCGCAACCGGCTTCGAGATACCCATCAGCGACCTGAAAACGGTCAGGAAGAAGACTCCGCCAAAACAGGTTAAAAAAGAGGCCAGAAAGAAAAAAACAGGCGATGGCAAAAACAGCAAAACAACATCTGAAATAGCCACGACAGCTGAAGCGTCCGTTCAGATGAGTGCCAGTGATCCGGCCATTGAATCAAACAACACACTCCAGGATGAACCGATACGTCAGAAACCGTTGCCGGCAGCGCCGCCCGAAACCGGCAGCACCAAAATACTCCATTCCCCTTACGATTTTGTGACAGCCGGCAAGCGCACCGTCATCAGTGCCGTCATTGACAGCCCGGCTGATATTCAGGATGTCAACTGTTCCGTTCGCACCGGAAACGGCACGGAACGTGTACAGGTCAAGATGGTAAAGACACCCGGTACCCGCTTCACCTACACAGCCACCCTTCCCGGCCTGCCTGCTAAAACCCCTGAGCTTACCTACACCATCAGTGTGATTGATTCCCAAGGCAGGGTGACACGCAGCAGGGAATTCGTGACGCTGGTCAAGTCACTGCCCTTTGTGCCCGGCTGGCAGATCGAAGGTTCTGATGAAACGCGTCCGGTCGGGCCGGGAAAGCGGTCAGAATAGGAATCGCGCTTTTGGTAACTACCTGATCACATCCTTGCCGCAAGAAACTGGCTATTAACGACATTGATCGGACTGCCTGCCTTGAAAGCGGCCAGATTGGCGGCAACAACCCCCATCAGCCGCCGCCGGGCAGCCAGCGAGGCCCAGGCGATGTGCGGCGTAATGACGCAGTTGGGTGCGGTCAAAAGCGGATTACCGGCCAGCATCGGCTCATGGGCAACCACGTCCAGTCCGGCTCCGGCGATCCGGCCGGATACCAGTGCCTGGGCCAGATCATCCTCGTTGACCAGTCCACCCCGGGCCAGATTGAGCAGATAGGCGCCCGGTTTCATCAAGCCCAACAGGGCAGCATTGACAAAACCACCGTTATCAGGTGTCTGGGGACAATGGAGACTGACCACGTCCGCTGTGGCAAACAGCTCCTCCAGCGACACAAACCGCACCGCTTCGTTTTCGACTCCCCGGGGAATGCGGGGAGTATGGGCAATCACCGTCATCC
Source organism: Deltaproteobacteria bacterium (assembly GCA_021850095.1). Classification (GTDB taxonomy): domain Bacteria; phylum Desulfobacterota; class Desulfuromonadia; order Geobacterales; family Pseudopelobacteraceae; genus JACRCG01. Next base: position 9,933 of record JAJZRX010000020.1, on the reverse strand, counting down.
CGAAAGCCCGGGCGACGCGGGCCACGGCCCGGCCGATCGTACCGTAACCGATGATTCCGATTGTCAGGCCATCCAGTTCAACCAGCGGTGTCTTCCAGAAGGAATGATCCGGACAACGGATCCATTCACCGGCCTTGACCGCTCTATCGTGCAGGCCGGTCTGCATGGTCAGCTCTAGCAGCAGGGCAAAGGTCGTCTGCACAACCGATTCGGTCGAATAAGCCGGCACGTTGGAAACCGGAATACCGAGGCGGCCGGCGGCCTCAACATCCACATTGTTGTACCCGGTTGCCAGCATCGAGATGTATTTCAGTTTCGGCAGAGCCCGCAGGGTGTCTTCATCCAGTTTGACCTTGCTGACCAGGATCACATCCGCATCCGCGGCCCGCACCAGCTTCTGATCGGGAGAAGTGCGGTCATGAATTGTGCAATCCCCCAGCACCAGCAGCGGATCCCAGGGATTATCGCCCGGATTGATGGTATAGCCATCGAGAACAACGATTTTAGTTGTATCGCTCAAATCAGCCAACTCCTGCACACTCTATAATCAGGTTTCTTCAGTAACAGTTTCCGATTCTTCGCCATCCTCCGGAGATTCGGCTTCATCTCCGCCCCGCTCCAGTTTACGCTGTTTTTTCTCATCTTTCTTCTTGGTGCGTTCCAGTTCCTTTTTGCGCTTTTCAAATGAATAATTCGGCTTGGCCATAATAAATAACCTCTCTTTTTAAGTACGTGGAATCAATCCCTGCCCTAGCCCGCCGTATGATGACTTTTGGAGAGGTAATAATCGTAGGATCCTTCATACACCCGCATCTCGCCATGATCAACCTCAAAGACGCGATCGACCAGCAATCTCAGAAAATGGCGGTCGTGGCTGACCAGTACGATGGTGCCGCCGAAATCCTGAAGGGTTTTCAGCAGAATATCGCGCGAACGGATATCCAGGTGGTTGGTCGGTTCGTCAAGAATCAGGAAATTGACCGGCCGGCTAAGAATGGTTGCCAGCACGACCCGACTCTTCTCGCCCCCCGAAAGGTTAGCGATGCGTTTGTCAACCGTATCTCCCGAAAATAGGAAGGCGCCCAGAAGATTGCGGATAGTGCCGATGTTGGCCAGCGGCATTGCATCCTGCAGCGTCTCGAAGACTGTCATCTGCGGATTGAGCAGTTCCATGGCGTGCTGGCTGAAATAGCCGATTTCCACATTGGCGCCAATGGTCATGGTTCCACTGCTGGGCTCGGTCTGGCCGGCAAGGATCTTCAGGAAAGTCGATTTACCGGCGCCGTTGACGCCGACCACGGCTATCTTGTTTAAGCGCCGCACCATGCCGGAAACACCGCTGAAAACCTGTTTTTCCTGACCGTCGGGCGTCAACCAGAACTTGCCGAGGCCCCCAAAAGCGGCCACGTCATCACCGCTACGGGGCGGATCGGCAAAATTGAAACGTACGACCCGCTCTTCGGCCGGAATTTCAATCCGCTCTATTTTTTCAATTTTCTTGACCCGTGATTGAACCTGGGCGGCGTGGGAAGCCCGGGCCGCAAAACGGGCGATGAATTCCTCCTCCTTGGCCAGCATCTCCTGCTGACGTTTGTGAGAGGCGATCAGCTGTTCAAAGCGGATATCGCGCTCACGCTCGTAAAAATCATAATTGCCGCCATAGGTTGTTACGGTTTTGTTGGCCACCTCGATGATGCGGGTGACGACCCGGTTCATGAATTCGCGATCATGGCTGGTCATCAACAGCGCACCACTATATTCAGTGGAAAGCCACTCCTCCAGCCAGATTATCGATTCCACGTCCAGGTGGTTGGTCGGCTCGTCCAGTAGCAGCACATCCGGCTTGAGAGTCAGGATGCCGGCCAGTGCGATGCGCATCTTCCAGCCGCCGCTGAAAGACTCCACCGGATGGTCGTAGCGGTCCGGCCCGATTCCCAATCCGGTCAGCACCGCCTGGGCACGGGTATCCAGGTCGTAGCCTTCCATGTGTTCAAACTCCTCCACCGCAGTGCCGTAGCGTTCCAGCAGCGCGGCCATCTCGTCATCCGGCAGCGGCTCGCACATGGCTGCTTCCATCTGCTTCATCTGTTCCGCAAGTTTCACCGTCGCCTCGCAGGCCGCCATGACCTCCTCCAGCGCCGAACGCCCCGACATATCGCCCACATCCTGGGAAAAGTAGCCGATCGTGGTTTTCTTGGGCACGATCAGCTCACCGGAATCCACCTCTTCCTGGCCGGCGATGATCCTGAAGATGGTCGTTTTTCCGGCGCCGTTGGGACCCACCAATCCGGTACGGGTGCCGGGCAGAATCTGAAAGCTGGCATCCCGGAACAGGACTTGAGAACCGTGCTGCCGGGTTATATTGGAAAGCTGAACCATTAATAAAACTCCTTGTTATGAATGTTTTTTGAGGAGGCGGGTCACGGTGCGATCAAAAGATGATGCAAAGCGCTGGCGATCCACCAGGCCGAACGGGGCCGGGCCACCACCGGTGAAGCCATCGGCACGCAGCTCAAACATCAGATCCCGCACCGAGAGACGTTCTGCCACATTATCCTCGGTATACAGTTCTCCGCGCGGGTCCAGCGCCACACCACCCTTTTCCACAATCCGGGCCGCCAGCGGTATATCGGCGGTAATCACCAGATCCCGGGTTGAAGCATGTTCGGCAATGTAATCGTCGGCCAGATCCGGCCCTTCCGGCACCACCACCGAACTGATCAGCTGCGAATGGTGTTTTGTCAACGGCTGGTTGGCCACCAGGCAGACCTGCAGCTGCAACCGATCCGCGGCACGGAAAACGATTTCCTTGACGATTCGCGGGCTGGCATCGGCATCAATCCAGATTTTCATACTGGTGTCACCACGTCCCGTTCTCCATCCAGAGTGACCAGCCAGACATAGGGGGTCATGCCGTAATTCCAGGCCAGACAGAGACGCCGGTAACCGGAATAAAGTAGCCCCTCCCCGCCACAGGTCAGAATGATGGGTGCTTTGAGCGACAGAGTGCCGCTGCTTTGCAGATCGTCTTCCATCCTGGAGTAATTCTTGCGGTAACCCCGCTTGGCCTTGGCCAGCCAGGTTTGATACTCTTCGTAGGAGTGATAGGAAAGAGCCACCGGGATTCCGTTGATCTGTGCCGAACGCGGATAGGGCATCAACAGGCCGGCAGCAAATCGGGTCTCGATCCGTTCCCAACTGACGCACTGCCGCTGGTACCACTCCTGCTTGGCGGGATGGTTGAAAAACTCCCAACGCTCCTCCTGCAGGTCCGGTTGCCGCCACTTTATCGTCAGGGCTGATTGTGAAAGCATCTGCTTCTCCGGCATATTAAAAAACCACAGGGCGCGTTGCCGCGTAACCTGTGGTTATAAGCGTATGATCAGTCTCTGGTAAAGAAAGCTTCAGCTGCGGCTACAGGGTCAGTTCAGCATGACCGTGATAGTATTCGTCCCGTTCCCGCGATACGTCCGCATCCTCCAGGTACTCTTCAAAATTCATCACCCGGTCAATAACACCGCCGGGGGTGATTTCGATGATCCGGTTGGCGATCGTCGAAACGAACTCGTGGTCATGCGAAGCGAACAGAACCACCTCGCTGAAAGCGATCAGGCCGTCGTTCAGAGCCGTGATCGATTCCAGATCCAGATGGTTGGTCGGTTCATCCAGGATCAGCGCATTGGCGCCGCTCAGCATCATGCGCGACAGCATGCAGCGCACCCGCTCACCGCCCGAAAGCACGCTGGTCTTCTTCATCGCCTCTTCGCCCGAGAAAAGCATCCGGCCCAGGAAACCGCGCGCAAAGGTCTCACCTTCGGTGGGGGGGGAATACTGACCCAGCCATTCGATCAGGGTCAGATCATTTTCAAAGTAGGAGCTGTTCTCTTTCGGGAAATAAGCGTTGGTGATCGTGACCCCCCAGCGGAAGCTGCCGCTGTCCGGTTCCATTTCACCGGCCAGAATCTGGAAGAGCGTCGTGCGGGCCAGCGTATTGCCCCCCACAAAGGCGATCTTGTCCCCTTTACGCACGATCAGATCAAAGTTGTCCAGCACCTTGACACCATCAATCTCTTTGGAAAGACCTTGAATCTCCAGAATGATGTCACCGCAAGGCCGCTCGGGCTTGAAAACCACATGCGGGTATTTACGCGAAGAAACCGGCATATCCTCGATCGTCAGCTTGTCCAGCAGTTTCTTGCGCGAAGTGGCCTGCTTGGCCTTGGAAGCATTGGAACTGAAACGCTGGATAAATGCCTTCAATTCTTCGGCCTTCTCGGAAACCTTGCGGTTCTCGTTCTGCTTCTGCTTCAGGTTGAGCTGGGCGGCATGGTACCAGAAATCGTAGTTGCCGACATAGATCTGAATCCGGCCGAAATCGATGTCGGCGGTGTGGGTACAGACCTGATTCAGGAAGTGACGATCGTGGGAAACAACGATCACGGTATTGGGGAAGCGGTAGAGGAAGTCTTCCAGCCAGGAGATTGATTTGAGATCCAGGTTGTTGGTCGGCTCGTCCAGAAGCAGCACGTCCGGATTACCGAACAGCGCCTGGGCCAGCAATACGCGCACCTTGTCGCCGCTTTCCAGTTCCTTCATTCGCTTGCCGCGTAGATCTTCCGGAATACCGAGACCATTCAGCAGCACAGCAGCTTCCGACTCGGCTTCATAGCCGTTCATCTCGGCAAAGTCACCTTCCAGTTCGGCCGAGCGGACGCCATCCTCTTCGCTGAATTCGGTCTTGGAGTAGATCGCATCGCGTTCGGTCATGACATCATACAGACGTTTATGCCCCATTATAACCGTGTTAAAAACGGTCTCTTCGTCAAAGGCGAACTGATCCTGGCGCAGGACTGCAATGCGCTCCTTGGCGCCGATGGTGATTTCGCCCTTGTCCGGTTCGATCTCTCCCGCCAGGATTTTAAGAAACGTTGATTTGCCGGCGCCGTTGGCGCCAATCAGGCCGTAGCAGTTTCCAGGGGTGAACTTGATGTTGACGTCCTTGAAGAGAACACGTTTGCCGTAGGAAAGTGTGACATTGTTTGCTGCAATCATGCTGGTGTAGTGCTCCTTTGTGTTAACATATCCGGATTCGGAAATAAAAAACCACAGCGGCGGGTGACCTCTGTGGTTCACGGATCTTCACTTATACCATTAATGACGACCGGTGAGCAATATCTTTGTGGTTAACAATCAACCAAATCAGTTGAATAAATAGCTGCTGTTTGGAACTGATTGATTGATGATCACTGGCAAAAACTATTTTTTGGGGTATTCTTTGCCCATACCAATAGTGAGTGAGGTGTCTGATATGAAAAAATCAACGTTGATTTTGATCATGATGATTGTGATAGCCGGTATGTCGGCGTTTGCCAGTGCGGCGGAGTTCAAAAAGACCAAGGTGGCCGTGGTGGATTTCCAGGAGAACGGCGCCTTTGATGTCAAGGATGTCGGCAAAATCGTGGCGGAGTGGTTTACGACTGCGCTGGTGAATACCGGCCGCTTCGACGTTATCGAAAGGCGTCTGCTGCAGCAGATCCTCGAAGAGCAGAAGATGGGGGTAACCGGGCTGATTGATCCGCGCAGCGCATCGCAACTGGGGAAAGTTCTGGGGGTCAAAACGGTCGTCAGCGGAACCGTTCAAAGCTATGACGGTGTATCCGAAATAAATGTCAGACTGCTGAATGTTGAAACCGGCTCGATCATTACGGCCGAAAGCTTCAAAGGCGGGTCTGCCAGCAGCTTGAACAAGCTGGTAAACGAGGCGGCCGCCAAGATCATCCGGCATTTCCCGCTCCAAGGCTATGTCGTCAAGCGCAGCACCGGCAAAGTGACCGTCGATCTGGGCAGCAGCGCCGGAGTACGAACCGGAATGCAATTTAAAGTCTACACCGAGGGAGCTCCACTGAAGCACCCCAAAACCGGTGAGGTACTTTCGGTTGAAACCATAGATAAAGGCACATTGCGGGTAACCGGTTTGCGGGAAAACACCTCCGATTCAGTTATTATAAATGAGGCCTGCCCTTCCTGCATCAAGGCTGGCCAGCTGGTTTCGGCCATCCTGCTGGAAGACGAACAGGACAACACGGCAGCACATGAAGATGCACTCCCGGCAGCCGTCAGCAAAGAATCTGGTCGTCAGAAAAACCCTGACAATGGAATAGTGGTGGCGGAAAGCAAGCCCGCGCAGGAGACCGCAGCAGTAAAAGGCACCTACAGAACGCTTGCCGCGCACGATTCGGACGTGACCGCCATGAGCGTCTCCCCTAACGGCCTGCTGGTAGCATCGGCCGACAAGGATGGCCAGATCGACCTGCGGGACACATCCTCTTGGGCCACATTGATAACGCTTCACGATCCCGCCAACACTAATACGATCCAGGCCCTGGCATTCAGCGGCGACAGCAAGCTGCTGGCAGCGGCCGGAAAAAGCGACAAGGTTGTGATTTGGGATGTAGCCACCCGCCAACCGGCCTACACCCTGACACTTGATGATTCAGTCACATCCCTGGCCTTTTATCCCGCCGGCAACAGCATTGCAATCGGCACCACGGAAGACCGGATCATGATCTGGAATTACAAAAGCAACAAAACAATCACCATTAAAACTGAAAACGAAGTCAGGGCGGTGGCGGTCAGTCCGGATGGAAAACTGATCGGATCCGGGGGGCGGGATAAAAAAGTGACCTTATGGAGCAGTGCCGACAGTTCAAAGGTCCGCAGCATGTCGGGCCACTCGGATGACGTCACGGCGCTGCTTTTCAGCCCGGGCGGCAAACAGGTGATTTCAGCCGGATCGGATAAAAGAATCATCGTTTGGGAAACGGGAAACGGGTCGCGTAAGCTTGATCTGACTGGACATGAGGATGACATCGCCGCGCTGGGCATAAGCAAGGACGGCCACAGGCTGGCATCTTCCGAAAGCAGGCGGGGTGGCGGAATGCTGTTTGTGTGGGATCTCAAAAACGGCCGTGAACAGAAGAGAATCAAATTGAGCCAGAAAGCCTATTCGATGGTACTGACAGCCGATGGCAGATTCGCCCTGACCGGGACCGATAAGCAGGTGCTTGTCTATGCAATCGAGTAAGAGGCCTCCGAAACCGCATCTATTCTACCGACCAGTCGGGTAAACAAATCGGGGATGGCGGTTTTAAAATTCAGCAGTTTCCCGCTGACCGGATGGGTAAAAGAGATCGACCTGGCATGCAGAGCCAGGGTTCCGTGTGCATCATTTAACCTGCCATACTTTCTGTCACCCACAACCGGATGCCCTTTTTCAGAAAGATGGACCCGTATCTGATGCTTGCGCCCGGTCAGCAGGTGAATATCCAACAGGGTGAGGCCTTTGGATTCCTTCAGAACCGAATACTCCGTATGGGACAGCTTTCCGACAGACCGGTCAGCGGTGGAATAAACCTTATAAGCGCTGTTTTCGGCCAGATAGCTGCTGATGGTCCCTGCTTGCGGTTCAAGCGAACCGTAGACGATTGTCAGGTAGTGTTTATTGGTTTCCTGCCAATGTCCCTGCAGATAATCTTTAGCCACCTCGCTTTTTGCAAGTATCAGGATACCGGATGTTTCGCGATCCAGACGATGGACGATGTAAATCCGGTTTCGCGAGCGAGGATCCCCTTTACGGACATACTCGTTAAGAATGGTGTGGACCGTCCTTGTTTTATCCCGGTCCGTTCCGATCGTCAGGAGTCCGCACGGTTTTTCTACCACGATGATATCCCTGTCTTCGTGTAGAACCGTCAGCCCTCTGGGCTGATATTTACCTGCAGATTTTTTGACGGTAGACATGTTTGGCTTTCAAGAAAATCAGTGAATAAAATTCATAAACACTTTGGATTCTCTCTCCGGTGGCACAACTGTGCCCTTTCCGTTTTCTACCAGTTTTAATAGCCAGGCCATATTCTTGCCCAACACTCGCATGATCTGGAGTCCCTCCGTATCCTCTGTCGCCTCACCCGGACGGGTTCCATGAATCACATTCCAATAATTGGAAGTCGGTAGCAGCATTTCGGAATAGAGCAGGAAATTATTCAGCTGCTCGAATGTGGGCAAGCCACCGGAACGACGTACTGCAACCACAGCAGCGCCAACTTTGTGGCGCAACATGCCGTCGTTGACACTGGATACATAAAAAGCCCGATCCAGAAACGATTTCATGGTTCCCGTCATGGCTGCGTAATGAACCGGAGAACCTAAAATAATTCCATCCGCGTGTTTCATCTTCTGAAGCCACTGATTAACCTCATCACCAGGCAGAACACATTGCTCATCCTTGTTCTTTACACACTGGCCGCAGGCGGTGCATCCCCGAATGACCTTATTGCCGACATGGATGATTTCTGTTTCAATCCCCTCTTTTTCAAGTTCAGAGGTAACCATCTTTAATGCATGCCAGGTATTTCCTTCCCTGTTGGGACTTCCGTTAAATGCCAGTACGTTCACAGTGAATCCTTTCTGACCTGATGTGTTTTGAGGCACCACAATCTCAATCTGACACAACATCTGTTTGCGGGATTGGAGCCCTCCAATACTTGAGATGTTATATCAGAGTTTTTCATTTTTTTGTGTTCCTATATGGGCATAACTATAGGCGCAGGCAACAAAGAGAACTCCCCCGACGATATTACCGGCCGTAACCGGTATCAGGTTGTCAACAATAAAGCCGTACCAGGTAAGGGCCGGATCAGGTCTGACGAGCTCACTGGAAAGAAATAGACCGGTTGGAATGAAGTACATATTGGCGATGGAGTGCTCAAAACCGCTGGCAACAAAGGTCATTATCGGAATATAACAGGCCAGCAACTTGCCGGTCACATCCCGGGCAGCGGTGGCCATGAATACTGCCAGACAGACCAGCCAGTTGCAGAGCAGGCCCCGCACGAAAGCAGCTGAGAAGGACAATTTGCATTTGACAGTTGCAACTTTTAGCGCCTGTTCGGTTATCGAACCCTGTTCCCATAAACGCGTTTCAAACATCAGCCAGGCAAAAAAAAGTGAGCCAATAAAATTGCCGGTTAGAACCACAACCCAATTTTCAGTCAGTTTTCCCCAGGATATTTCACCATGCAGTGCGGCACCAGCCAGCAGACTGTTGCCGGTGAACAGTTCAGCCCCGCAGATCACGACCAACATAAGACCGATCGAAAAAACGGAACCTCCTAGCAGACGAGAGATGCCAAGTCCAGTAAACAGGGCAGCATCCTGGGTGACAACCGTAGAAAGCTGGGCACCGAAAGCGATATAAAAGCCGGCCAGCAGACTCAATACAAACGTGCGCCCGAAAGTTTGATGCAGCACGCGCCGGCCATTTTGGATAATGGCATGGGCTGTTTCAACCGGCGTCAGAAAACGTTTATCGCTCATCAGTTACCCCCGACTCCCGAGTTTTTCTTCATCAACGCATAACGCCCCCGCATCCATTTTACTGGTTGCGGGGGCGTTTATTTTAATTATTCCCGGCGGCGACCTACTTTCCCACACAGCTACCCGTGCAGTATCATCGGCCCAGAGGGGCTTAACTTCCGTGTTCGGGATGGGAACGGGTGTGACCCCCTCGGCATAGCCACCGAGAAATCGTTTGGCTTTTGTCCTTGCGGATTTGGCCTGATTATTTCTTGGCAATTGCTTTGGATGGATAGTTTTTAGGTTTGCATGATTTTGTTTGATTTATATCGACCTGGGGAGGGTTGCCTCCCCGGGCCGTATTTCATTTTTATGGTCAAGCCTCACGGCCGATTAGTACCGGTAAGCTAAATGCATTACTGCACTTACACACCCGGCCTATCAAAGTTGTGGTCTACAACAGGCCTTTAGGGGTTGTTACACCCAGGGATACCTAATCTTGAAGGAGGCTTCCCGCTTAGATGCTTTCAGCGGTTATCCTTTCCGTACGTGGCTACCCAGCGACTGCGTCTGGCGACA
>JAJZRX010000095.1 GCA_021850095.1 Deltaproteobacteria bacterium | reverse complement strand
TCCGCCAGAAAGAGGGGCGCGAGCCGAGCCAGGACGAGTATAACGAAATCAAGGCCTGCACGCTGCAGACCGTGCGCGGCACGGTCCAGGCCGACATTCTCAAGGAAGACCAGGGGCAGAACACCTGCATCTTCTCGACCGAGTTCGCCCTGAAGATGATGGGTGACATCCAGCAGTATTTCATCGAGCAGCAGGTCCGCAATTACTATTCGGTCTCCATCAGCGGCTACCACATTGCCGAGGCCGGTGCCAACCCGATCAGCCAGCTGGCCTTCACGCTGTCAAACGGCTTCACCTTTGTGGAGTATTACCTGTCGCGCGGCATGCATATCGATGATTTTGCGCCCAATCTGTCCTACTTCTTCAGCAACGGCCTGGATCCGGAATACACCGTCATCGGCCGGGTGGCGCGCCGCATCTGGGCGGTGACCATGCGGGAGAAGTACGGCGCCAACGACCGCAGCCAGAAGCTGAAATACCATATCCAGACTTCCGGGCGCTCGCTGCATGCCCAGGAAATGAATTTCAACGATATCCGCACCACCCTGCAGGCGCTGATGGCGATCTACGACAACTGCAACTCGCTTCATACCAACGCCTACGACGAGGCGGTCACGACCCCCACCGAGGAGTCGGTCCGGCGGGCCATGGCGATCCAGATGATCATCACCAAGGAACTGGGGCTGGCCAGAAATGAAAACCCGATGCAGGGCGCCTTCATTATCGAAGAACTGACCGACCTGGTGGAAGAAGCGGTGCTGGCCGAATTCGAGCGCATCGACCAGCGCGGCGGCGTGCTGGGGGCCATGGAAACCCAGTATCAGCGCAGCAGGATCCAGGACGAGTCCATGCTCTACGAGCACAAGAAACATTCCGGCGAACTGCCGATCGTGGGTGTCAACACCTTCCTCAACCCGCGCGCCAACGAGGAGGGCTACCAGGTGCCGGGCGAACTGGCCCGGGCCACACCCGAGGAAAAGGAACAGCAGATCCGCAATCTGCGGGCTTTCCAGGAACAGAATCGGGAGCTGGCCCCGGCGGCCCTGAAGCGCCTGCAGGAGGTGGCCATCGCGGGCGGCAATATCTTTGCCGAGCTGATGGAAACGGTCAAGTACGCCTCGCTGGGGCAGATCTCCCACGCCCTGTATGAAGTGGGGGGCAAGTACCGCCGGAATATGTAATATTCGTAGAGACGCAATATTTTGCGTCTCTACTTTGCGTCTCTACTTTACCTATGGCTGGAAATGTCTATACTGGGCAAAAAGCCCGGAAGGTGTTTATGAACAATCCCGAAGATACATCCTGCTACCGGACTCTGCCGCTCTCATCCGACCCAGCTCTGCGCCGCCGCTTCATGGTTGTGGATGAGCCGATCGAGGGCAATTTCCGCTTCGGTCTGCTGCTTGAAGAGCTGGATATCATGGCCGAGCAGACCGCCATAAGCTATGTGCGGCGCTTTTATCCGGAAGGGCGGGTGGTGACGGCGGCGATCGACAACATCCTCGTGCGGCACGTCGTCGATGTCAATCGGGATATCATCTTTCATGCCCGGATCAATCACGTCGGGCGCTCATCGCTGGAGATCGGCATCCGGGTCGAGCATATCGGAGAACCGGCCATCCACATCGCCTCCTGCTACTTTACAATGGTGGCGCGGGGTGGTGAAGCCGCCGGTGAAAGCCTGCCGCTGCCGCCGCTGGAGTACCGGAACGAACTGGAGCAGCAGCGCGCCCGCAAGGCTCTGGCCGGGCGCGACGAATACCGCCGGCAGCAGGCTTCGCTGCTGGAACCGCCCAGCCGCGAGGAATACGAGATTCTGTACGGTCTGCACAAGGCCCAGGAGCAGCCCGGCTTCTCCGGTTTCACAGCCGGGCGCCTGGTGGCCGATGCCTGGGAGCGCATGTATCCCGAGCAGGAATATGTACCGCAGCGCATTTTCGGCGGCTACCTGATCCGGCGGGCTTTCGAGCTGTCGGCCATCTGCTCCGAACTGGTGGCGCCCGACCGTTCCATCATCGCGGCGGTCAACCGCATCAACTTCTTTCACCCGGTCAGGATGGGAGACAAGCTGCACTTCACCAGCCGGGTGGTCTATACCAGCGGGAGTTTTGTCTGCGTTGAGGCCAGTATCGAACGCATCAGCCGCGACCGCTCCACCAAGGCGCTCTCCAACTCCTGCCTCTTCACCTTCGTCAACGTGGATCGTGAATTGAACCACCGAGCGGTGCCGCCGATCTATCCGACCACCTACCAGGAAGATTCCCGCTACCTGGATGCGCACCGCAGCTATCAGGCCCTGGCAGGGCATTACCGGATGATTTAAACCAGATAAAGGAGTATCGACCATGGACATTTTTCAGGTTTTCAGGGATCGGCGCAGTATCCGCAAATACAAGGACACCCCGGTGGAGCAGGAAAAGATCGAACAGGTTCTGGAGGCGGCCCGCCTGGCCCCCTCCTGGAAAAACATGCAGTGCTGGCGTTTTCTGGTGTTGACGAAACCGGAGCTGAAAGAGGCGGTTTTAAGCGCCTTTCCGGACGACAATCCCGGTAAGAAAGCCATTGCCATGGCGCCGGCTGTAATCGTGGCCTGCGGCAACCCGGCCGAGTCGGATGTGGAGAACGGCATCGATTATTTTGCGGTCGATGTGGCCATTGCCTTTGAGCATCTCTGTCTGGCGGCCCATGCCCTGGGGCTGGGAACCTGCTGGATGGGGTGGTACGACGAGGCGCTGATGAGGTCGAAACTGAATGTTCCGGACGGACTGAAGATTGTGGGAATCACGCCGCTCGGTTACCCGGATCAGGAACCGAAAGCCCGCCCACGCAAGGAACTGGGCGAGATCGCTTTCTTTGATCAATGGCACAATTCATGATGGAGGCAGATATGATGAGCAACATCGAAGCGCAGCAGAGAATTGCCGCCATGCAGGCCAAGCTCAATTCCGCCGGCCTGGATGGCGCCCTGTTCATATTCCCGATCGATGTTTACTATTTCACCGGCACCCGCCAGAACTCGACCCTCTGGATTCCGGCCTGTGGCGAAGCGCTGCTGCTGGTGCGCAAGAGCCTTTCCCGGGCCAGGGACGAGGCGGCGATTGCCGACATCCGCCCCTTCCCCTCCAGCAAAGAATTTCCGGCCCTGTTCGGTGACGGCATCAAGAAGATCGGTTTTACCTTTGATGTGGCCCCGGTGCAGCAGATGAACTATTACGCCAAGCTGCTGCCGGGACGGGAACTGGTCGACATATCCGGGCTGAACCGCGAGATGCGTTCGGTCAAGTCGTCCTTTGAGCTGGAACAGCTGCGCCAGAGCGGCGGCGCATTGTGCGGCGTATTTGCCCAGGTGCCGCAGTTTCTGAAGGCCGGCATGCGTGAAGTCGATCTGGCAGCCGAGTTCGAATACCGTCTGCGCAAGGCCGGCAGCGAAGGCTACGTCCGCATGCGGGCCTATAACCAGGAATTGTTTATGGGGCTGGCGGTTTCGGCCGGCGGCGCTTCGTACGGTTTCTTTGATGGCGCGGTCACCGGCTGTGGCCTCTCCAACGCGGCGCCGCATGGCGCATCCCGCCTGCCAATCAAGGAAAACGAACCCATCATGGTGGATTACACCGCTGTTTTAAACGGCTACATCACCGACATGACCCGCATTTTTGTGATCGGCCAGCTCGATCCGGAGTTGCGGCGCGCCTTTGACGTTTCCCTTGAAATCCAGGCCTACCTGCAGAGCGCGCTCAAACCGGGTGCGGTCTGTGAAGAGCTGTTCCAGGCAGCGCTGGAAATAGCCAGCCAGGCCGGTCTGGGGCAGAATTTCATGGGCATGCCGGGTGAACAGGCCCGTTTCGTCGGCCATGGCGTCGGCTTGGAGCTGGACGAGTTCCCGGTTATCGCCCAGGGCTTCAAAGTGCCGCTTCAGACAGGCCATGTGATCGCCATCGAACCAAAGTTTGTCATTCCCGGCAAAGGGGTTATCGGCATTGAAAACACGTTTGCCGTTTCACCCACGGGTGGCGAAAAGATAACCGCTATGCCCGACGATATAACTTTCCTCTAGTTTCCTTCCGCATAGTGGATAGCCGCCGCCGATCAGATCGTGCGGCGGCTCTTTTTTATCAAAAACATAATTTAAACTTATGTTATATTTTTGATTGACATGCACGTAAACGGAATATATATTCGAATTATCTTTAGCGCAGGAGGTTCATCAGATGAGTGCAGAAGTTTATGTGATAGACGGCAAGAGGACACCGTTTGGATCTTTCGGCGGATCACTGTCCGATGTTGACTCGACCACCCTCGGGACAACAGCCATCAAAGGGCTGTTGGCCGGCGCTGCGATTGATCCGGCCAGTATCAGCGAAGTAATCGTCGGCCAGGTTCTTTCGGGCGGCGTCGGGCAGGCTCCGGCTCGCCAGGCCATGCGGGGCGCAGGGATTCCTGATTCAACCCCCGCGCTGACGATAAATAAAGTCTGCGGCAGCGGCCTCAAAGCGGTCATGCTCGGGGCGGACGCCATTCGCCTGGGCAATTCCGAAATTGTGGTTGCAGGGGGCATGGAAAATATGTCGCTGGCACCCTACTTCCTCAAAAAGGCGCGCAACGGTTTCCGGATGGGTAATGGCGAAATCTTCGACATGATGATCCACGACGGCTTGAGCGATCCTGACACCGGCAGGCATATGGGGCAGATCGGCGATGACAGCGCCGCCCGCAATGGCCTGAGCCGCGAAGAACAGGACACCTTTGCACTGCGTTCCTATGCCCTGGCCCAGGCAGCGGTAAAGGAAGGGGTCTTCAAGGATGAGATCGTTCCGGTGGTCAAGAACGTACGCGGCAAGGAAACGGTTGTTTCCGAGGACGAAGAGCCCTTTAAGGTGGACTTCGAGCGGGTCGGCACGCTCAAACCGGTTTTCGGCAAGGACGGCACGATTACGGCCGCCAACGCCTCCACCATCAACGACGGCGCAGCCATGCTGCTCCTGGCCGGAGCCGATGCGGTCAAGCTCCACAATCTGAAACCAAAGGCCCGCATCGTGGCCTCGGCCACCAGCAGCCTGCATCCCGATTATTTTCCCGAAGCTCCGGTCTCGGTCATTCGGGCGGTCTGCGCCAAGGCCGGACTGGGGATCGCTGAAATTGATCTGTTCGAGATCAACGAGGCTTTTGCAACCGTGGCGCTGCTGCCGGTCAAGCAGTTGGGAATTTCGCTGGACAAGGTCAACGTCAACGGCGGCGCCTGCGCCATCGGCCACCCGATCGGCGCCAGCGGCGCCCGCCTGGCGATCACGGTCATCCGTGAACTGCACAAGCGCAATCTGCGCTACGGCCTGGCCACGCTCTGTATTGGAGGCGGCGAAGCGGTGGCGGTGATTTTCGAGAGAATATGAAACGCCGCTTTTTCGCAATCTCTTCGTAAGTCTTCAGGGCTCCTTGTGCGGCGTAGCGCTGCTACGCCTCCGCGCAGCCCTTCGACAGCCTTGATCTTGCGAAAAATCAGCGTTTCAGAAAAAACCATAAATCGAGTCAGGAGGTTTCTATGATCAAATCAATCGGTGTACTCGGCGCGGGCCAGATGGGCAACGGCATTGCCCATGTCTTCGCGCAGTTCGGCTATCAGGTTTTTCTCTATGATATTTCGGAGGAGCAGCTTGAAAAAGCGGTTTCCACCATCAGGCAGAACCTGGAGCGGCAGGCCAAAAAGGGTGTGATTGCCGAAGCGTTGGTCGGCGAAACGGTTGGGCGGATCATGACCACCAAGAACATGACCGACCTGGCTTACGTGGATTTTGCCGTGGAGGCGGTCACCGAACATGAACCACTCAAGCTGGATATATTCCGCAAACTGGACGACATCGTTCAGCCCAGCGCCATCCTGGCCTCCAACACCTCATCAATCCCGATCACCAAAATAGCCTCGGTCACCAAGCGGCCCGACAAGGTGATCGGCATGCATTTTATGAATCCGGTGCCGGTTATGAAGCTGGTCGAGGTCATCCGCGGCCACGCCACCAGCGATGCCACCTTCCGGCTGGTCTCGGACCTGGTCGGCAAACTGGAAAAAGAGATGGCGGTATCCCAGGATTATCCCGGCTTCATCGTCAACCGGGTGCTGATCCCGATGATCAACGAGGCCGCTTTCGCCCTTTACGAAGGGATCGCCACGGCCGAGGACATCGACAAGGGGATGAAACTGGGCACCAACCAGCCGATGGGGCCGCTGACGCTTGCCGATTTTATCGGCCTGGATACGGTGCTGGCGATCGCCAACGTGCTGTATGACGGCTTCAAGGACCCCAAGTACCGCCCCTGCCCGTTGCTGGTCAAGATGGTCAACGCCGGTTACATGGGGCGCAAATCCGGTCGGGGTTTTTACACCTATTAGAAACGCAATTTTGTAGGGGCGAATTTTGTATTCGCCCGATTCAAGGGCGATCACAAGGATCGCCCCTACAGGAGAAAACTATGGAATTCAAATATCTGCAGATTGAAAATGTTGACAGTGTGGCAACCATGACGGTCAACCGCCGGGAAGCGCTGAACTCCCTCAACAGCGCGGTGCTGGCAGAACTGGAGTGCGCTCTCTACGGACTGGATCTGGATGCGGCGGTCAAGGTGGTGGTCATCACCGGCGCCGGCGAAAAGGCCTTCGTGGCCGGGGCTGACATCAAGGAGATGTCGGAGATGTCGGCCTTTGAGGGGCATGCTTTCGGTCGCGCCGGGCAGCGGGTCATGCTTCTGATTGAAAAGATGAAGAAACCGGTCATTGCCGCCGTAAACGGCTTCGCACTGGGGGGCGGGCTGGAACTGGCCCTGGCCTGCGATTTCATCTATGCCTCGCAAAAAGCCAAGCTCGGCTTCCCGGAAGTCGGCCTCGGGATCATGCCCGGCTTTGGCGGCACCCAGAATCTGGCGCGCCTGATCGGTCCCAACCGGGCCAACGAACTGATCTTCTCGGGGCGGATGATCACCGCTGAAAAGGCCCATGCCTGGGGAATCGTCAACGAGGTTTTTCCGCCGGAGGAACTGCTGGCCAAGGCGCTGGAAACGGCCCGCGAGATCGCCGGGCGGGGAGCGCTGGGTGTGGCCTATGCCAAGGATGCCATTGCCAATGGGTTGAACATGAGCAAGGAAGACGGTTTCCGTTACGAGGCCACACTGTTCGGAGTGCTGTTCGCCACCGGAGATCAGCGCGAGGGAATGGGCGCCTTCCTGGAGAAGCGCGCGGCTGAATTTAAAGGCAAATAAACAATACACAGGGGGGATGCCATGAACTTTGAACTGAGCCAGGACCACAAGGTGTTGCAGTCGGCCGTACGCGATTTTGTCGAAAAGGAGATCAAACCGATCGCCATGAAGATCGACGAGGACCATGCCATTCCTGACGAACTGGTCCGTAAAATGTCTGAAATGGGCTTTATGGGCAGCTATCTTCCGGAAGAGTACGACGGAGCCGGCCTGGATATGCTTTCCTATGCGATTGTCGTTGAGGAGGTCTCCAAAGCCTGCGGTTCCAGCGGAGTTCTGATTTCGGCCCACACCTCGCTCTGTTCCGGCCCGATTTATACCTTTGGAACCGAGGAGCAGAAGAAAAAGTGGCTGCCAGCGCTCAATACCGGCGAGAAGATCGGCTGCTTCCTTTTGACTGAACCGAATGCCGGCAGTGACGCCGGCGGGACCGCCACCACCTACAAGCGTGAAGGCGATGAATTCGTCATCAACGGCAGCAAAACCTTTATCACCAATGGCGGCTACCTGGGCACCGGGGTGCTGCTGGCCTCCTTTGACCGCAGCCTGAAACACAAAGGGATCAGCGCCTTTATCGTCGACCTGCAGTCGCCCGGCGTCACGATCCTCAAGAACGAGAACAAGATGGGGATTCGCGGCAGCTACACCACCGCCTTTGCTTTTGACGATCTGCGCGTGCCGGTGGAAAACCTGCTGGGTCAGGAGGGCAAGGGTTTCAACATCGCCATGGACACCCTCAACGGCGGACGGATCGGCATCGCCTCCCAGGCGCTCGGCATCGCCGGCGGCGCCTTTGATCGCGCCCTGGCCTATTCCAAGGAGCGCAAGCAGTTCGATCAGCCCATCTGCGAGTTCCAGGCCATTCAGTTCAAGCTGGCCGACATGTGGACCCGCATCGAAACCAGCAAACTGCTGACCTACAAAGCGGCCTGCCTGAAGGACGCCAAGAAGAACTACACCATGGAATCGGCCATGTGCAAGATGCACGCTTCGGAAACGGCAACCTACGTCACCAAAGAGGCCATGCAGATCCATGGCGGTTACGGCTACATCGCCGACTACGAGGTTGAACGCATGTACCGCGACGCCAAGATCACCGAGATTTATGAAGGCACCAACGAAGTGCAGCGGGTCGTGATTTCAAAACTGCTGTTGTCGTAGATTGATATCTAGGGGAATATATTTATGGAAGCGACCCGCGAAATATACTGGAATATCGGCCACGGGGTGGTTATCCCGATGTATATCCTGGCAGCCCTGGCCTTCGGTCTGATGGCCTGGGGCTTCTGGCAGCGCCTGCCGGTCTGGCGTCAGGGCAAGCCTCTTGATCGCTTTGACCGTTACGACGAACGGGTCAAGCGCATGATCGCCGAAATTTTCAGCCAATCCAGGATCTACCGCGTCAAAGAAGGAGGCCTGTTCCATTCCATCTTTTTCTGGTCCTTTCTGGCATTGTTTGCCGGCACCATGGTCGTCATGCTGCAGGCTGACTTCTTCACCCCGCTCATGCAGGTCAATATCTTGACGGGCGGATTTTACCGGGCCTATTCCCTGGCCCTTGACCTGGCCGGCATCAGTGCCATCCTGATGCTGGCCGGTCTTTTCATCCGGCGCTTCGTGATACAGCCCAAGGGGCTTGAAATCGTCAAGGACGACTATATCGTCCTGCAGCTGCTCTTCGCGATCCTGATCAGCGGTTTTTTAATCGAAGGCGCCCGCATGGCCGCCACCGAAATCCAGCAGAACCCCGGACTCGCCATCTACTCACCCGGTGGCTACCTGGCCGCCCTCATGTTCATGTCCGCCGACCCGGCCGCCCTGCCGGTCATCCACAAAATCCTCTGGTGGCTGCACTTCGCACTGGTGCTGGGCTTCATCGCCGCCATCCCTTACACCAAGCTGAAGCATATCATCACCACCAGTGCCAACGCCTTCCTGGCGCCGCTGGAACCCAAAGGCGCGCTCGCCACGATCAACCTGGAAGAAGAAGGGATCGAACAGTTCGGCGCCGCCACCATCAGCGACCTTTCCTGGAAGGATATTTACGACGCAGACGCCTGCACCTCCTGCAAACGCTGCCAGGATCGCTGCCCGGCCGCCAGCACCGACAAACCGCTCTCACCGATGAAGGTCGTCCAGCAGATCGGTCAGCTGGCCGAGAACAATCCGCACGGCAGCCTGATCGAAACCGTCAGCCAGGAAGCACTCTGGGCCTGCACTACCTGCCGGACCTGCCAGGACATCTGTCCGGCCAACATTGAGCATGTCAACAAGATCATCGAAATGAGAAGGAATCTGACCCTGATGGAAGGGGCTTTCCCGGGTGACGAAGTGCG
>JAJZRX010000094.1 GCA_021850095.1 Deltaproteobacteria bacterium | reverse complement strand
GATGGAGCGCAAAAAAGTAGAACATTACATCGAGATAGAGGGGCAGCGGCTTGATAACCTGAATCACGACGGTATTGTCCGGGTCGGCCTCAAGGCCGGGCTTGATTACGTCGTGCATGGCAGCGTAAGTATGACCGAAAGCGGGGCGACAAGCCTGGAAGTCAATCTGATAGCTGTCCGCTCCAAAAAAACATTACTGAAGCAATCTTTTCAGATCTCCGAAAACAATTTTACCCGTCAGCTTCAGGGCATTGCCGCTGAAATTGTCGCGCGTGTCAAACAGGCCTTGCAGCAGCCCGCGGTTGTTAAGGAGATTGTTACCCAGACTGTGCCGCAGCCGCAAAATGTCAGCGCCAGCGGGACTCCCTCCAGCATCCGGCTGACTTGGCAGATCAGCGCCATGGAGCAGATCGCCGGTTTTAACATTTACCGTTCCGTGAATGCCGGCGGCCCTTTTTCGCTGCATGGAACGGCGACGGAAGCTTTGTTTGTTGATGATCATTTGAAGTTGAATGAAGTGTATTACTACCAGGTTTCCGCCGTTGGCACAAGCGGAGCAGGCAGCGAATTGACCGCTCCGGTGCGGGGCGCCACTGTTATTGCGCCGCCGGCCCCCATTTTTCTGAATATACAGCCCGACATCAAAGGCGCCCGGCTTTCATGGCGCGCCCGCCCCGGCGCAAATTCCGGATCAGGCTCGATTGCGGCCGGATTCAAGGTCTACCGCACGAGCGACAGTGATACCTCTCTCACGATGGTCGCGCAACTGCCGGTTGAAACTCTGGAATATTATGACGGTAATCTCAAGGATGGGGTCAAGTACATTTACAGCCTGACCGCCTGCAATCGGGAAGGCGCCGAGAGTGAACTGTCGGCCCGCTTGAGCGTGATCCCCCTTGCCGGCCCAAAACAGCTCAAACCCACCAGCGGCTTCATTCGCCAGATCTCCTTGAGTTGGGACGTCTACACCGCTGAATCGGCGGTGGGCTACGCTCTTTACCGCTCAAGCGCCCCTGATGGAGCGTATGTTCAGATTGCACGTCTGGACGGTCTTTCGCGGACATCTTTTGTTGACAAAAATCTGGCCGATAACAGCGTCTACTGGTACCGCTTGAGCGCCTATAAAAAAGACGGGGCTGAAACCGATCCCTCTGAAGCGGTTTCGGCAAAAACCAGAGATCTGCCGCCCAAACCGGTCAAGCTGGCCGCCGTTGGCGGACAGCCCCGCAAGGTGACCTTGACCTGGCAGAATCAAGGTGCTGCTGAAGATGAAATAAGCCGGCTGATCATTTACCGGGCTTTTGCCGCCGCCCCGAAGTTTGAAAAGATCGACGAAGTGCCGTCCGGCAGCACAGCCTACGTTGATGACAAGAAACCACTGCTTGACAAAACCGGCTATCTGTATCAAATAAGCTCCCTCAATTCGGGCGGGGCGGAAAGCCCTCCAAGCGACAGCGTGTCAGCGGTGACCAAAGCGCCTCCCGAGGCCCCGGCGCAGCTTGCGGCAAAGTCGGGTCTGGTGAAGAAGATTTCCCTTGCCTGGCAAAAAAACCGCGAAGCAGATATCAGGGAATACCGTGTTGCGCGTAAGCTGGCTGGGGAAGCGCAGTTCAGTGAAATCGGAAGTGCCGCCGACAGCGTTTTTGAGGACGTGACTCTGGCGGATGGTGTTGAAGCGGCTTATGCGGTGCGTGCGCTTGATGCGGATGGTTTGATAAGCGGCTATTCCGATGTTGTCAGTGCCCAGACCAAACCTTTGCCGGCAAGGATCAGCGGCCTGCGGATCGCCGATCGTGCCGGTCGCTTGCTGGAATGGCAGGCCGGCCCGGAAAAGGATCTGCTCGGTTACGTTATCTACAAAAAAGGATTTCTGGGGGCTGCTCAAAAAGTCGCCACGGTGACCGTTACAAGCTGGAAGCCTGATGAGATCCGGGAAAAAACCGAATACTACGTTACCGCTCTGGATGCCAGCGGTCTTGAAAGTCCACCGTGCGAGCCGGTGAGTTTTTAATATCCTGCGGAGAAAGGATCACGAATGAAAAAGAATTGTGTGGCAGTAGCAGTTTTTTTAGTGGCCTGTGCGGCTTCCGATCTCCATGCCGCAGATAGCGCCGCGCTTCAGAACGCCGCAAAACAGCCTCTGGAAATCGGTCGCTACCAGCTTTTTCAGGGTACGTTCACAACACTTGATCTGAAATACAGTCAGGCCTCCTCGACTCACAACGCGGTTTTTCTGCTGGATACGGCCACCGGGCAGGTCAAGCGCTACTCAAACAGAATCGACGAGGACGGGCGCTATATCGAAACCTGGCTCCCGACCGATGTTACCCAGCAGATGGGCATCAAAAAAACTGTTTCACCTCAAATTGAAGGGAAGTAATACATGACCGGTACAGAGATTAGAGCGCGATTCCTGAACTATTTTGCCGAACGGGGCCACACGATCGTTTCCAGTTCGGGTATCCTCCCCAAGAATGACCCGACCCTTATGTTTGCCAATGCCGGCATGAACCAGTTCAAGGATTGTTTCCTGGGGCTGGAGGATCGCGGCTATTACCGGGCCTGCAGTTCGCAAAAATGCGTCCGGGCCGGCGGCAAGCACAACGATCTGGAAAATGTCGGCCGTACGGCGCGCCACCATACCTTTTTCGAGATGCTGGGCAACTTCTCGTTTGGCGATTATTTCAAAAAAGAAGCCATTGCCTATGCCTGGGAGTTTTTGACCAAAGAGTTGCAATTGGACAAAAGCCGTCTGTATGTGACGGTCTACACCGACGATGACGAAGCCGCCGATATCTGGCATCTCCAGGAAGGGGTGCCGCGCGAACGGATCTATCGCTTCGGTGAAAAGGACAATTTCTGGTCCATGGGCGATACCGGCCCCTGCGGGCCCTGTACCGAGATTTTCTGGGACAACGGCCCCGAAACCGGCTGCGGTTCGCCGGATTGCGCTGTCGGCTGCGACTGCGACCGCTATATGGAAATCTGGAATAACGTCTTCATGCAGTTCAACCGCTTTGCCGACGGCAGCATGACTCCGCTGCCCAAACCATCGGTGGATACCGGCATGGGCCTTGAGAGGATCACCACCGTCATGCAGGGGGTGCGTTCCAATTACGATACCGACCTGCTGCAGGGGATTATCCGCCATATCGAGCGCCACAGCGGCAAAAAGTACGGTGCCAACGAGAAGGACAGCGTTTCGATGCGGGTCATCGCCGACCATTGCCGGGCGGTTACCTTTCTGATCTGTGATGGTGCCCTGCCCAGCAACGAGGGGCGCGGCTATGTCCTGCGCCGCATTATGCGCCGTGCCGCCCGCCACGCCAAAATGCTGGGAGTGGGCGAGCCGCTGCTCTGCCGGATGGTGGAGGCGGTGCGCGAGATGATGGGGGATGCCTATCCGGAGCTGGCCGAGCGTGAAGCCTACATTAAAAAGGTGATCCTGGCAGAGGAAGAGCGCTTCAACGAAACCCTTGACCGTGGGCTCGGAATCCTCAATGACGAGGTAGCCTCCCTGCGTGCGGCCGGAAAGAGCGTCATTCCGGGCGAAGTGCTTTTCAAGCTCTACGATACCTACGGTTTCCCGATCGATCTGACCGGCGATATCGTCGAGTCGGAAGGTTTTACGATTGATGAGGCCGGCTTTGAAGCCTGCATGAAGAAACAGCGCGAATTGGGGCGTGAAAACTGGAGGGGTTCAGGAGCGGCCGGCATCGCCGATATTTACAAGGCGATTCACAGTCGGGGAGTCCACTCCCAGTTTATCGGTTACGATGCCCTGACCTCATATTCTCCGATTCTGGCGCTGGTGCGGGATGGCGTTGAAGCGGCTTCTGCCGCCGCCGGCGATCGGGTGGATGTGATCGTCGAAGCATCCCCTTTCTACGGCGAGTCGGGCGGCCAGGCCGGCGACAGCGGCGTCATTTCCTCCGGCAGCGCCCATCTGGATGTGCTGGAAACAACCCGTCCCTTCCCGGATCTGATCGTGCATCATTGCCTTGTCAGGGAAGGGTCGGTGCGGGTATCGGATGCGGTCAACCTGACCGTCACGACCTCCATCCGCCGGGCGACCGCTCGTAATCATACCGCCACCCACCTGCTTCAGACCGCTCTGCGCCAGGTGCTGGGCGAACATGTCAAGCAGGCCGGTTCGCTGGTATCGTCCGAGCGCTTGCGCTTCGACTTCACCCACTTCTCGGCCATGACCGCCGATGAGATCCGCCGGACCGAAGAATTGGTCAATGGCTTCATTATGGAGAACGATCCGGTCACGACCAGGCAGATGCCGATCAATGAGGCTATCGAAGCGGGCGCCACGGCGCTGTTTGATGAAAAGTACGGCGATGCGGTGCGGGTCGTACGGGTCGGTGACGTCAGCATGGAGTTGTGCGGAGGAACCCATGTCCGGGCGGCCGGTGACATCGGGCTTTTCAAAATCGTTTCCGAAGCCGGAATTGCCGCCGGTGTGCGGCGTATCGAGGCCCTGACCGGCACGGGAGCGCTGGGTTTTGTCCGGCAGGTGGAGGACGAGCAGCGAACGATCGCGGCTTTGCTGAAGGCTGAAGGGGGCAATCCGCTTGATAAGCTGGAGAGGCTGCTTGTGCGTCAGAAAGAGCTGCAGAGGGAGATCGAAACGCTGCAGGGCAAACTCAATGCGGCCGCTTCCGGCGACCTGCTGGCGCAGGCGGTGGAGGTTGCCGGCATCAAGTTGCTGGCGGTTCAGGTGCAGGTGGAGGATATCAAGGCTCTGCGCGATTTGTCCGATACCCTCAAGGATCGTCTCGGTGAGGGTGTTGTCGTTCTTGGCGCCGAAATATGCGGCAAGGCCAATCTTCTGGTGGCGGTCAGTAAGGCCTTGAGTACAACACTAAAAGCCGGTGACATCATCAAGCAGCTGGCCCCGCTTGTCGGCGGCAGCGGCGGCGGCAAGCCGGAACTGGCCCAGGCCGGCGGCACTGATCCTGCTAAAATCAGCGAGGCGCTTTCAAAAGCTGCCGAAATTATTGCCGTTCGTTGAACGTGGAGGAGGGCGCTCTGCGGAGCTTGAAATGACCAGGGTTCTGGAAGGTTTCGGAAAAGAACCATTACATAAGCCGAAAGCAACCGTACTGGTTGTTGATGATGACGTGAATATCCGTGATCTGTGTGAACGTGCTTTAATGAATTATCGTGTTCTGCAGGCCGAAAGCTGTCAGGAGGCTGTCCGGCTTTACAAAAAGGAGTCGATTGACCTGATTCTTACCGATGTCATGATGCCTGGCGGCTCGGGGATCGAGTTGTTGAGGCAGATAAAAGTGCTCGATCCGAATGCCGCTGTTATTGTCATGACCGGCTTTGCCGACAAGGAGGTTATTCTCAATGCGCTCAAGGAGAATGCGGACGACTTCATCAACAAACCGCTCAATCTCCTGCAGTTAAGAACAGCCATTGAAAAGTCGTTGTCCAGAAAAGCGCTCAAGGAAGAGTTGGCGCATATCAAACGAGCCGACCAGCTGAAGAGCAGTTTTCTTTCGCTGATATCGCACAAGCTGCGCACACCCATCACCGGAATATCGCTTTTTCTGCAGAATATCCAACGCGGAGTCTACGACTATAATGACGAGTCCTTCCGCAATAATGCCGAATTGGCCAATGAAGAAGCCAATCACTTAAGCCGACTGGTCGCGGATCTGCTGACCTTCAGCCGGGTCATGATTAACGATGAAGATCGCCCGCTTGAGGCATGCGATCTGAATGCGATGGTCAAGGAGCTGCTGACCAAATCCAGAGAGTTGCATGGCAAGCTGTCGATCGACATCGACCTGAACCTGGGTTCGCTGCCGCTTTTGAATCTTGATCGGCACAAGATCCGGTTTGCCCTGTATCAGATCATCGATAATGCCTTCAAGTTCTCGGGGGAGATCGGTCAGGTGGGTGTCATAACCGTGGCGACCAGCCGTGAAGTCTGTATCGTCATATCCGATTCGGGGATCGGTATTCCGCAGTCGGAGGTTTCAAAACTGTTCGAGAAGTTTTATCAGATCGATCCCGATAATACCGGTCAGGTGCGCGGATTCGGGCTGGGGTTGTTTTATGCCCGGGAATTTATCCGCCAGCATGGCGGTATTATCAGTCTGGATAGCGAAACGGGATTGGGAACCACCGTCACGATCAGTCTGCCGTTGCAATAATATTTTGAGATTTTGACAAACTTAATGTAGACTGCCGACTTTCCAGTTGGCAGTTTCTCTTTTATGGGCGGGAAATGAACTATGAAAAAGCTGATCGATAAAGCCAACACCCTGATGGAAGCGCTGCCCTATATCCGGCGCTTTGCAGGAAAAACCTTTGTTATCAAGTACGGCGGGCACGCCATGTCGGATGACAAGTTGAAAGAGTCGTTTGCCCTGGATGTGATCCTGCTCAAGTCGCTGGGGATCAATGCGGTCATCGTGCATGGCGGCGGGCCGCAGATCAATGAAACCCTGAAGCGCTACGGGATCGTGTCCGAATTTGTCCGGGGTATGCGGGTAACCGATTCCGAGACGATGGGCGTGGTTGAGATGGTGTTGGTCGGCCAGGTCAACAAGGAAGTGGTCGGCTACCTCAACCTGCATGGCGGCAAGGCGGTCGGCCTTTCCGGCAAGGACGGCACGCTGCTGCTTTCCAGAAAACTGCTCCAGGAGGTCCGCTTGGAAGACGGCACCCTGGAACAGCTCGACATCGGCTATGTCGGCGATGTGGTCAAGGTCAACACTGATCTGATCAAGACCCTGGAGAGCGGCAATTATATTCCGGTTATCGCCCCGGTGGGGGTCGGGCCGGAAGGCGAGAGCTACAATATCAATGCCGATCTGGTGGCGGGGCGGGTTGCCGCAGCCCTGAATGCCGAGAAACTGATCCTGCTGACCGACATCAATGGCGTCAAAGACAAAAGCGGCACGCTGCTGGAGAGCATTTCGGTCAGCGATCTGCACCGTCTGATCGAGGAAGACGCCATTACCGGCGGCATGATACCCAAGGTGGTCTGCTGCGCTGACGCCCTGCGGGATGGTGTCAAGAAAGCCCATATCATCGATGGCCGCATGGAGCACGCGGTGCTGCTGGAAATATTTACCGATGTCGGCATCGGTACGGAGATTGTGAAATGAAATCAGAGCAGTGGATCGAAAAATCCGATAAATACATCATGAAGACCTATGGCCGCTATCCGATCGTACCGGTTCAGGGCGAAGGCTGCCGTCTGTGGGATGCCGACGGCAAGGAGTACCTGGACTTTCTGGGGGGCGTGGCGGTCAACAATCTGGGGCATTGCCACCCTCGGGTCGTCAAGGCGCTTCAGGCCCAGGCGGCCCAACTGATCCACTGCTCCAATTATTACCAGATCCCCCAGCAGATCGAACTGGCCGAGTTGCTCTGCAGTCACTCCTTTGCCGATAAGGCTTTTTTCTGCAACAGCGGGGCCGAGGCCAACGAAGCGGCCATAAAGCTGGCCCGCAAATACAGCCGCGACACCTACGGCCCGGAGCGCTACGAGATCATCACCGCCGCCGATTCCTTCCATGGACGCACCATGGCTACCGTCTCGGCTACCGGACAGGAAAAGGTGCAGCGCTTCTTTGACCCGCTGCTGCACGGCTTCAGCCATGTTCCCTTTAATGATGCCGCCGCTCTGGAGGCCGCCGTCACGCCCAATACCTGCGCCATCATGCTGGAGCCGATCCAGGGGGAGGGGGGCGTCAATATTCCTTCACCGGGCTATTTTCAGGAAGTGCGTAAAATCTGTGACAAGCACGGCCTGCTGCTGATCTTTGACGAAGTCCAGGTCGGTATGGGGCGCACCGGCAAGCTGTTTGCCTATGAACATTTCGATACAACCCCTGATATCATGACCCTGGCCAAGGCACTGGCCGGAGGAGCGCCGATCGGCGCCATGCTGGCCCGGGATCAGTATGCCGCAGCCTTCGTGCCCGGCACTCACGGCTCCACCTTCGGCGGCAATCCGCTGGTCTGTGCGGCCGCCATTGCGACGGTGCGCACTATTCTGGAGGACGGCATCCTGAACCGGACCGAGGAAATCGGTGAGTACCTGACCGGGGAGCTTGAAATCCTCGCCAAAAAATATCCTTTTGTGAAGGATGTGCGCGGTATCGGCCTGATGATCGGTATGGGCTTGACCATTCCGGGGGCGGAAATTGTCAAAAAAGGGCATGCCCGGGGCGTGTTGCTGAATGTGACCCATGACACCGTGCTGCGCTTTGTGCCGCCGCTGGTGGTGACCAAGCAGGAGATCAACAGCATGATTGAAATTCTGGACGGCATTTTTGCCGAGGAGAAATGAATAGATGACGAAACACTTTCTGGCGCTGCACGATTTTAGCGAAATTGAGCTGAACGGGATGCTGACTCTGGCCCGTGAATTGAAAGATAAACAGAAGCGAGGAGTGCCTCACCGGCTGCTGGAGGGCAAAAGCGTGGCCCTGATCTTTGAAAAGGCCTCCACCCGTACCCGGATTTCCTTCGAGGTCGGTGTGTTCCAGCTCGGCGGACACGGTCTGTTCATATCGTCCGGCACTTCCCAGATGGGGCGCGGTGAGCCGATCAAGGACAGCGCCCGTGTCATGGCCCGTTACTGTGATGGCGTCATGATCCGCACCTTCGGTCAGGAGATCGTGGACGAATTTGCGCGCTACTCGGATGTGCCGGTTATCAACGGCCTGACCGACCTGTTCCATCCCTGCCAGATCATGGCCGATCTGCTGACGGTCATCGAGCATAAAGGATCCTGCAAAGAGCTGGTGTACGCCTGGGTCGGCGATGGCAACAACATGGCCAACACCTGGATCGAGGCGGCCGCAATTTTCGGCTTTGAACTGCGTCTGGCCTGTCCGCAAGGGTATCAGCCCGATGCGGCCGTCATGGCCTGGGCCCAAGCCAAGGCTCCCGGCAAAATTACCCTGACGAACGATCCGAAGGCAGCCGTGACGGGCGCCGATGTCATCAATACCGATGTCTGGGCCAGCATGGGGCAGGAGGACGAGCAGAAACAGCGCGAAAAGGATTTTACCGGTTATTGTCTCGATGACGCGCTGCTGGCCCTGGCAAAAGCGGATTGCATCGTGCTGCACTGTCTGCCCGCCCATCGCGGGGAGGAAATATCCGATTCGGTTATCGAGGGGAAAAATTCCGTTGTCTGGGACGAAGCCGAAAATCGACTGCATGTGCAAAAGGCCATTATGGCTACATTGATCAAATAAAATAAGGTCGCTAAAGGAGAAACACCATGGCAAAAAAACAGGAAATCAACAAAATCGTTCTGGCTTATTCTGGTGGACTGGATACCTCCATTATCCTCAAATGGCTGAAAAACGAGTACGGCTGCAAAGTCGTGGCCTTTTCGGCTGATCTGGGGCAGGGGGATGAGCTGGATCCGATTCGCGAGAAGGCCCTGGCCACCGGTGCCGACAAGGTCTACATCGACGACCTGAAAGAAGAGTTCGTGCGCGATTTTGTCTACCCGATGTTCCGCGCCAACGCCATCTACGAGGGGCACTATCTGCTGGGTACTTCCATCGCCCGGCCGCT
This sequence comes from Deltaproteobacteria bacterium, assembly GCA_021850095.1. GTDB lineage: Bacteria > Desulfobacterota > Desulfuromonadia > Geobacterales > Pseudopelobacteraceae > JACRCG01. The sequence goes on along the minus strand of JAJZRX010000094.1, from coordinate 60 downwards.
GATCGCCAAGCGCCAGATGGAGATCGCCGCCAAGGAAAAGTGCGACGCTGTTTCAGATCG
>JAJZRX010000093.1 GCA_021850095.1 Deltaproteobacteria bacterium | reverse complement strand
CGCAAATCCGACACGCTGGCCAGAATCGGCGGCGATGAGTTCGTTCTGCTGCTGGATGACATCGAAGCGCCGCGCTATGCCGGCGCCCTTGCCGAAAAGTTTCTCGAGCTGCTGGGGCGGACGATGATGGTATCCGGTTACGAAATCGTCATTTCGGCCAGCATCGGGGTCAGTTTTTTTCCCGAGGATGGTCAGGATGTGGCCACCCTGGTGAAGAATGCCGATACCGCCATGTACTATGCCAAGACCCACGGGCGCAATTCCTATCACTTTTACGCGCCGGCCATGAGCGAGTATGCCCGCGAGCGGGTGCGCCTTGAGGCCCTGCTGCGCCGTTCGATCGAGCGCGGCGAACTGTCGCTGCAGTACCAGCCCCAGCTGGATCTGGCCAGCGGGCGGCTGGTGGGGGCGGAAGCGCTGGTGCGCTGGAACAGCCCGGAGCTGGGGGCGGTTTCGCCGGTCCGCTTTATCCCGATTGCCGAGGATATCGGTTTTATTTCCGTGCTGGGTGAATGGGTGCTGCGGACGGCCTGCCTGCAGGTTCGGGAGTGGGAAATGGCCGGCTTCAGCCTGCCCTGCATTTCGGTCAACCTTTCGGTCAAACAGTTGGAACATGGCGATATCATCGCGATTGTTTCACGAGTTCTGGAAGAGACCGGGCTTTCATCCCTGCGGCTGGAGTTGGAGGTGACCGAGTCGGCCATCATGAAGAACGAGAGTGCCCTGGACCTGCTGGACGGTTTGCGGGCCCTGGGGGTGGAGCTGGCGGTGGACGATTTCGGAACCGGCTATTCTTCGCTCAGTTATCTGCGGCGCCTGCCGATCCAGAAGCTGAAGATCGACCGTTCCTTTATCACCGACGTGACCGCCGAACCGAGCCGCGAGGCGATCGTGCGCGCCATCATCGCGCTGGCGAATGCCTTGGGACTGCAGACGATTGCCGAAGGGATCGAGACCGAAGACGAGGCTCAATTCCTGATCCGGGAAGGGTGTCAGCAGGCGCAGGGCTATCTTTACAGCCGCCCGCTCCCGCCGGATGAGCTGCTTGCCCGATGGGGCGCTGTTTCAGCCTGCGCTACGCCCCAGAATCATCCTTCAGCCTGATTCCGTCGGCAGTCATGCTGATCAGCCCCTCTTTGTACAACCCGCCCACTGCTTTTTTGAAACTCTTCTTGCTCATTTTCAGCAGGTCGGCAATCGCCCCCGGTGCGCTCCGGTCGGTCAGCGGCAGGAAACCGTCCCGGGCTTTCAGGGTCGTCAGGATCGTTTCCCGATCAGAGGCCGCCTCCTGGGCGCCGCCCCGGCGCAGGGTGATGTCGAGCTTGCCGTCCTCGCGGATCTTTTTGACATAACCCTGCAGGCGGTCGCCGCAGGCCGGCATGGCGAACAGCTCATTGCTGAAGAGCAGTCCGCCGAAGGTGTTGTTGACAACCACTTTGGCTCCCAGGTCGCTGAAGGCGTAGACCAGCAGCTCAACCTGATCCCCTTCGGCCAGCGTGTCGTCGGCCGGTATGAGGAACTTGTCCAGTTTGGCCGAGGCGGCGACCCGGCCGCTAGAGTGCAGGTAAACCCTCACCAGCACCCGTTGCCCTCTTCTCAAGGGGGCCAGTTGCTCTCCAAAGGGCAGCAGCAGATCTTTTTCCAGCCCCCAGTCCAGAAACGTGCCGACGCTGACATTGTCCTTGACGTTTAAAAGCGCGAAATCGCCCACCACGGCGCGGGGCCGGGCGGTGGTGGCCGTCAGCCGCTCCTCCGAATCCCGATAAACGAATACCTTGACGATGCCGCCCGGTTCGGAGCCCTTGGGCATCAGTCGCCCCGGCAGCAGAATTTCACCCTGCTCGCTGGCCAGAAATGCGCCTTTGGCGGTGATGCGGGCTATTTTAAGATGGTTGTAATTGCCGACAAGAAGCATGGGACCTCCCGTTTTTTTTAAAATTTACACTGTTTTCCGGTTGGTATACCTGCCGATCAGGCGGCTCTCGGCGCTCAGGCGGAACAGCAGCGGCAGCAGGACCGCCGCGAAGATCAGACCGCATCCCAGCCATTCCAGCGGATTCAGACGTTCACCCAGCACCAGAAAACCGGCCGCCAGGCACCAGACCGGATCAAGGGTGTAGATCAGTCCGGCCCGGGTGGGGGTTACATAACGCTGATAGGTGTTCTGCAGTGTGAAGCAGAAAACGGTTGGAAAGATGGCGCAGTACACCACCGACAGGGCGGCGGATTGGGTCAGGCTGAAAGGGGGCAGGGGCAGCAGCAGGCAGGCGCTGCCCGCAATGGCCGCCACGGTGGCGAACTGCACCAGCGAAACCAGGTAGACGTCGTCATCCTTCAGCACTTTGGAGACGGTGATGATGTGTCCGGCGATCATCAGGGCGCAGAAGGTGGAAACCAGGTCGCCCCGGTTGAAGCCCTGCCCGCCGCCGGTCGCCAACAGCCAGATGCCGGCCACCGCCAGGGCGATGCCGGCCATGTTGATGCGGCCGATCCGGTCGCGCCAGACAATCCGGGTGATCAGCGGTATGAACAGTACGAACAGATTGTTGAGGACACCGGCCCGCGAGATGCTGGTGCCCTGCACGCCGAAGACGAAGCTCATGTTGGTCAGCCCCAGGGCAACGCCGACGATCAGGCCGCGCTGAAGGGTGCCGGTGTCCATTTTTTTCAGCCTCGGGGCGCAGAACAGCAGCATGATCAGGGTTGCCAGGCTGAAGCGGGCAAAGACGAACAGTTGCGGAGGGATGCTGGCCACCCCGATTTTGGTGAAGAGGAAGCTGCCGCCCCAGAAGAAGGTCGTCAGTATCAGGAAAAAATAGACCCGCCCCATGGCGGGGCTTTGCGGTTTGATCATTGGCGGGATTCCAATGCCGCTGTTGCCGGGCGGGCCAGGTAGGCGGCGATGACCGGCAGGTCGGCTGCGGCCCAGTCCAGTTCCGGCAACTGGCCCGGTTTCATCCACCTGACGGCATGGTGTTCATGCAGCGTAAGATCCCCTTCGACCGCGCTGCAGACAAACGGGTGCAGGGTGACGGTGAAATCGTCGTAGCTGTGGGTGGCGCTGGGGAGCGGCTCTCCGACCGTGACGGTAATGCCCAGCTCCTCCCGCAGTTCCCGCTCCAGGCAGTCGGACGGGCCTTCTCCGGCTTCGATCTTGCCGCCCGGAAATTCCCATTTCAGCGGCAGGCTCATGTTTGCGCTGCGCTGGGCCGCCAGAACCATTCCGGCTTGTTCGATGATCGCGCAGGCCACCTGTAAATGACGTTTCATTGTATGTTGTCTCTTTGTGCCGGGAGATGATTCCAATTCCATATCAAGGCCCTATCTTCGTTGGCTCGTCTTCGGCTGCTCAACGTACTGTCATGTACGTCTCGCAGCCTCAATCCTCGCCGCCTTGATATCATCCTTGATCTGAAATTGGAATAATGTGTTTGTCCGGCGCTGGGGAAGGAATACCTTCGGACGGCAGAAAATCGGATTGACGTTTTAAACGTGATACCATATTGTTTTTTGCAAGTCAGCTACTATTGCTCGTGCGACGGTATACAAGCGAGCCTGCGGGGAATTGAGAAATGTTTCTGAAAGTTGCGGATGTTGCCGCTGTGGTTGGCGTTGATGAAAAAACGGTTTTGAACTGGATCAGGCAGCAGGGGCTGCCGGCCCACAAACAGGATGAGCGCTACCGGATCAACCGGGTTGATCTGCTGGAGTGGGCGACCGGCAAGGGGATTGTCATTCCGCCGGATGTTTTTGCGGCCCGCGAGGAACTGCTGCTGCTTCCGACCGTATCGGAGGCGCTCCGGCGGGGCGGCATCCACTACGACCTGCCGGGCGACAGTCCGGAAACGGCCCTGCGGGAAGTCGTCAGCCGGCTTGATCTGCCGCCCGGACTTGATCCCGAGTTTCTGCTGCACACCCTGCTGGCGCGGGAAGCGCTCGGTTCGACCGCCTTCGGAAACGGTATCGCCATACCGCATGTCCGCAACCCGATCGTCGGCCAGACCGATGAATCCGCCATCAGCCTCTGCTTTCTCAAGAATCCGATCGACTTCCAGGCCCTGGACGGCAAGCCGGTGTCGATCCTGTTCACCTTCGTAACCCCCAATGTCAAAGCGCATCTGCATCTGCTGTCAAAGCTCGCTTTTCTGCTGCATGACCAGGGCTTTCAGGCTCTGCTGCACCGTCCCGGAACGGAGGACGAGATCATGTCGGCCATCCGAGCGCTTGAGGAGACCATCGTCAGGAGGTAAGAGCCGATGCTGCCGGAGCCGCTTTCGCCAAGTACGTTGATTATGGCTGCCACGTTGCTGGCCGCCTTTTCGGGCGTCCCGCAGCTTTTTTTTCCCGCTGCGGCCCTTGCCCGCGGACAGCTGCTGGCGATTGTCCTGCTGCTGTGCGCCTCCTGCCTCGGGCTGGCCGGTTCAGTTCTGACCCTGCTTTCCGCTGGCTCCGAACTGTTCGCCCTGACCTGGAGGCTCCCGTTCGGCGAAATCCGGATCGGCAATGATCCGCTTTCGGCCTGGTTTCTGATCCCGATTTTCCTGATCTCCGGCTGCGCCGCCCTGTATGCCCGCGGTTACTGGCCTGCCGGCCGCCATCCCCGCAACATTCGCAAAATGACCTTCTTTTTCGGCTTGATGACCGCCGCCATGGGCGCTGTCGTCCAGGCCCGCGACGGGATTTCCTTTCTGTTCGCCTGGGAGCTGATGGCCCTGGCGGCCTATTTCCTGATCACGACCGAGGATGAAAAGAGCGACGTCAGCCAGGCCGGCACACTCTATATGATCACGACCCACATCGGCACATTGGGGCTCTTTGGACTGTTCCCGCTGCTGAATCTGATGTCCGGCTCCTGGCTTTTCCCCGGGGCAGGCACGCTGGACGCTTCAGCGCCGCTGGCCAGCGCCCTGTTTCTGGCCGCGCTGTTTGCCTTCGGGATGAAAGCCGGCCTCATGCCGCTGCACATCTGGCTCCCCTCGGCCCACGCCAACGCTCCCAGCCATGTTTCGGCCGCCATGTCGGGCGTGATCCTGAAGGTCGGCATTTACGGTCTGCTGCGGACACTCTCCTTTTTTCACAGCGTGCCGCTTTGGTGGGGCGGACTGGTGCTGCTGCTGGGGATGGTTTCCGGTCTGCTGGGGGTGGCCTTCGCTCTTGGCCAGCACGATCTGAAACGGCTGCTGGCCTATCACAGCATCGAAAATATCGGCATCATCACCATGGGTATCGGGGTCTCGCTGATCGGGCAGGCCAGCGGTTCCGCCAGCATGACCATGCTTGGCATGGCGGGCGCGCTGCTGCACGTTCTGAACCACGCCGTTTTCAAGGCGCTGCTCTTTCTGGGGGCCGGATCGGTGATCCACGCCACCGGAACGCGTGAAATCGATCTGCTGGGGGGCGTGGCCCGCCGTCTGCCCGCAACGGCGCTGCTGTTCGGTGCCGGAGCGGTGGCGATCTGCGGCCTGCCGCCGCTGAACGGTTTTGTCAGTGAACTGCTGGTTTATCTGGGGATCTTCCACGGTATGCAGGGAGAAGGGCCGGGTGTCGCGGCAACCGCGCTGGCCGCCCCGGCCCTGGCCATGATCGGCGGACTGGCGGTGGCCTGCTTTGTCAAGGTCTACGGGATCGTTTTTCTGGGAGCTCCCCGCCACGGGGATCATGCCGGCGGACATGAAGCCTGCTGGCGGATGCTGCTGCCGATGTCGCTGCTGGCGGCGGTCTGCGCCGCCGTCGGCCTGGCTCCCCAGCTCCTGTCCGATCCACTGCAGCGCGCCGGACAGGCGGCGCTCTCCACGTCACCCGATGCCGGGCTGCAGCAGCTTTCGTCACTGGCTCCCTTCGCCATGGTCTCGCTTCTGGGAGTCGCCCTGCTGCTGGTTCTGGCCCTGCTGGTACTCTGGTATAAAAAACGTCTTTCCGCTTCTCCGGTATCGGAAAGCGCCACCTGGGGCTGCGGCTACCAGCGCCCGGCCGCCCGGATGCAGTACAGCGCCTCATCCTTCGCCCAGATGCTGAACGGGCTGTTCGCCTTTGTCCTCCGCACCCATACCCACCGCCCGAACGTCACGGAACAGTTCCCGCCCCGCAAATCCTTTGCCAGTCACATACCGGAAGCGGTGCTGGAATTGATCTACATTCCGGCTCTGGAGCGCCTTTACACGCGCTTTCTCCCGATCCGCAAAATGCAGAGCGGCATCCTGCAGCAGTATGTTCTGTATATGCTGATTACGCTGGTGGCACTGCTGGTGGTGGATTACTTTTAGTTGCAGTTAGGTGTTGTGGGGTAAATAGAACCCTTGACTTAATGTGTTACTGGGCGTAACTGTTTCCAACAGAACATCAAGTTCACCGAAAAGGCACAGCACGGGCAACCGTGTGTCGCAAAACTACCGTCCAATTCTTTTCTTCACCCATTACGAAAGGGGCAATGAGGGGGGATTTGGATAGAGGGGTTGTCGAAGTGAAACAGCAGCAAGCCACATCTTTGATAAAACTTGACAGCAATCGGGCGTGGAAACTAGGTTTTCACGATGCCGTAGTTTCTCCCGGGACTTTTTGTATTTGTCCGAAGGACGTAGCAAAAAACCAGGATTTGCACAAATTGTCTTTGCACAAAATACCAGCGCCGTTTTTCCGGTTTTACTCCGGGGAACGGCGTTTTTGCGTTTATATGACATGCATAACGGAGTTGCATATACTGTTTTGCAGGTTGGACAGACGAAACCTTCCGACCAACGCAATTTGGCAAGATAGGCTAAACAAGCCGCATCGTCCGGAAACATTTCAACAAAACGGCGATAGGTATTAGGGCAGTCAAACCCTGACTTTAGCGGTATTAATCCCATGGCACATCCCAGAAAAGTTTGCCTTGGTATTATATCTCAGGTGGAGCTAACCGACTACCCCCCTATTCTCTTATATACTGTCACCGAAATTTCGCCCAAAAAGGAGAGCAATCCAATGCCAAATATAGTTTACATGCTTACAAATGAAGCAATGCCTGGGCTCGTAAAGATTGGTCTTACAACTGATAGCGTCGAAAATAGGGTAGCACAGCTTAGTTCTCATTCTGGTGTGCCACTCCCTTTTGAATGTTATTTTGCTGCTGAAGTTGGGGATGCATCAAGAATTGAGAATATCTTACATCAGCTCTTTTCAGAAAATAGGGTTAACCCGCGAAGAGAATTTTTTCGAATAGATGCAGAAAAAGTTGTACTGGCACTCAGCATCGGAGGTTTCCAAGAAATTAAACTTGGTACGACAGAGATTGAGAAAGTTGAAAAAGAAGCCCTCGAAAAGGTTAAAGCACGAAGACCAAGGTTACGTCTAGAATCGATAGGAATATTTCCAGGAGATGTTTTGACCTTTTCACGTGATGAGTCTGTAACAGCAACGGTACTACCTGATAACAAAATTGAATTTGAAGGAAAAGAAACTAGTCTGTCACCAGCCGCTCTTGAGATTCTTACACGTATGGGATATTCCACACCTGCTGCATCTGGCACAGGATATTGGATGTATGATGGTGAGTTGCTAGATGAGAGAAGGCGACGTATTGAGGCAGAGCAGTTTTCTGGTGATGCAGACAACTAACCACGTGGCGGTACTCAACTTCGTAGGGTAGGCAGGGTTCATCTACCCACCGTTTCAATCCACGTAGGCACATACGACTGTGCCCACTCTACAGGGCGGACTGCCGGGGCAGAAACGAGGAAGAAACAATTAGAAGCCTCAGGAATTAACGGTAGTTGGGAATCACTCGATAATGAGTTTCAGGTTTGGGGGGAAGTGTATGAGAGCGTTTATCCTTCTGTTGCTATTGATGGCTTCTTTCTCGCTGTCGGCGGAAGCCGCAGGCAAAAAGAAAACTAACAAAGCGAAGCCGGTAGTTGACGGGAAACAAGCACCAGAACCTGAAGAGAGTGAATTGTGGAATTGGCGGCTTTGTCCAAATGGCGTGGAACATATCTATATACTTGGTCAACTAAACCCTTATGACAGTGTAGGCCGCTGCTTTGAATATGTGGGAGGACAGGTTCAACTTCTCAACAGGTCGAAGGCATTATATGGCTTGTTTAGTAGCAGAACTCCTGCTGCACTCATCAATTTTGGAGATACGAGTGCTCCTGCATGGTACGCGGGGCCTGTTCTCGGCAAAGGCGCGTACAATTATCAAACTGTCATGGGCGCAGGCAATACGATCTTGTCGTTTGTGCCTGTTCCTAAAGGCAAATCCCGTGAACGATGGGAGATTAGAAAGAACGAAGAGAAAAAAGCTGAACTTGAAGCCAAAGAGAAACAAAGGAAAGGATTATTCGAACACGCTACATACACCGACGAAAAAAACGATATCATGTGGACGACACTTGGCAATGTAAGGCAAGATTATGAATATGGCGGAAGAATGCACTGGAAGGATGCCGTAGATTGGGTGAAGTCTATCGATTATGCTGGCTACAAGGATTGGCGATTGCCAACTAGAGAAGAAATGGCAACCTTTGTCATGCACGCTGGTCAGAACCCTGCTGTTTGGCTAGAGGAAAATGGTTTTAAAATAGTTGAAGCTGGGGATTACTGGACTTCAACTGTATATGGTACAACACCATATAGTCAGAAACAATATTATGTGTTCAGCTTTAAAGATGGAAAGGAAAAATACAAAACAGAAGATGATAATATATTCGTTTGGCCGGTACGTGACATAAAGAAGAAATGAATAGGTGCACACACCACAGTAACCGATAATCTGTTTGTTAGATTTTGTGCAGAGCAGTGCGTTATGACATTCAAAAAGCTACAAAAATGAAAGAGCATGTTTCAGATAACAGGCTCTTTCCCTTTTTTGTCAGTTGTGTTATCCGGAACTTGCAGGGCTTAGACGACAGGCTCAAGGTAAAACCGTTCCAGAACGGCCCGGAGGGTAATGTCCAGCTGTCAATATTATTTTGACCGCCACTTTTGATCACCATTTAAATGAATCACCCCGCCGCAAGCACCGGGGCAGGGGAGGCGGTTTTTGTTTTGACTTGAGTGCTGCCGTTGTTTAGACTATGTTTAAACAATCGCAGCACAGGAGAATAATCATGTCACAGGTAGAAGCGGTTCTTGATCTGAAACAGTGGGGCAATAATCTGGGGGTTCGTTTGCCGGTTAATGTCGCGCGTAAAGCCCATTTACATGTCGATCAAAGAGTCCGGGTTACCGTAGAGGATGACGGGCGTGTCGTCATCACCCCGGTTGACAATCCGGCACAGACTCTTGAACAGCGCCTGGCCCAGTTTGATCCTGCCAGACATGGCGGTGAAGTCATGCCAGCCGAACCTTTGGGGGCTGAAAAATGGTAGCGTTACTGAAGCCGGTTGTCAGTGCGAAAAAGCCCTGGGTGCCGGAACGGCAGGATATCATCTGGATAAACTGCAATCCCCAAGCCGGAAATGAGATGCGCGATCAGCATCCTTTTCTGGTGCTGTCACCGCGCGCCTTTAACGAACGCACATCATTGGTTATCGGGCTGCCCATGACCACGGCGGAATACAACGCCGACAACCCTTTTGCCGTGGCTGTGGGTGAAGCTCGGGGCAAGAAGGGGGGAAAGACCAGCTATGTGCTTTGTCACCAACCAAAATCCTTTGACTGGCGCAGCCACAAGGCAGCGCCGCATCCGCTCAAACGCCTGCCTGACATCCCGTTCGCCGAGTGCTGCGCACGTCTGAATCAGATTGTGCAGCTTGCGTAGTTTTCCCATCTGAACCTGCTATCAGCCAAGTCCGTCGGCTACGGTCAGCGACAGCTGAAAACGGAGCGCCTTTTCGACCTGTTCCATCAGTCCCTTGTTGACGAAACCGATCCGTTCGCCCACGACCGTGCTCTTGTCGATGGTGATGATGATATGGGAACTGATCTTG
>JAJZRX010000019.1 GCA_021850095.1 Deltaproteobacteria bacterium | reverse complement strand
ATCTGTATGCCCTGGAGTATCTGGAAAAGGGGGGGCAGCCGACCGCAATGAATGTCGGCTATGGGCGAGGCAGCAGCGTGCGTGAAGTGCTGGCGATCGTGAAGGAGTTGAGCGGGGTCGATTTCTGCGTGCTGGAAGCGGAGCGCCGTCCGGGCGATCCCGCCTCGCTGGTGGCCAAAGCCGACAGGATCAGGGAGTTGACCGGCTGGCAGCCCCGCTACGCTGACCTGCGGACGATCGTTGGTGATGCCTGGCGCTGGGAAAGCAAGCTGGTGGGCAAACCGCAGGAATAGATCTCTGCAGCAGGACGGGCCGCACAGAACATCTGGCGGCCCGTCCTACTGTTCCGCAACCCTCTTGGCCCGCTGAAGATCGCTGTAGACATTCAGCGGCTGCGGCCGGCCGCCAACCAGCCGCAGAACAGTGAAGTGCAGATGGGTCGGAGAGCGGCGTTTGGCGGCATTCAGTCCGCTGCGGCCGACCGTCGCAAGAGGTTGTCCCGGCTCGACAATCTCGCCCAAGCGAACATACAGTTCATCATTGTGGGCGTAGTAGACCAGCAGGTCGTTGGCCGGGTCATAAATCCAGACATACTTGCCGCCCCGCAAGCTGCTGGAAGCCTCCCATTGCCGCTCCAGTGCGACCACAACGCCGCCGGTCAGCGACAGCACCCGCACCGGCTGACCGGTGCGGTCATCCCGGCTGTCCTGGTTGCGGTCCCGGATGAAGATATCATAAGCCGGGTGGCCGCCATGGCGGTTGCCGCTGAAAAAGTCATATCCCCCCGGAACAAAACCATGATTGCGCCCGCCGCCAATGGCCCGCAGATCGTGGCCGGCCAGCGGAAAGATCCACTCTGTTGCGGCGTAATCCCGCCCGCCCCGCCGATAATACTCTTTCCGCACGTCTGATAAAAGCTGAACAACCTCGATTTGCGCCGCCGTCGCAGCGATTCTGCCGTCACGGATGCGGCTGTTCAGCTCGTTGTAGGAAGCGCAGGCGGCCGCGAGATTATTATTTTCTGCCGGCGCTTCAGCACGCTCGTTCAGCAGGCCCGGTTTTGGTTCTCCGACGGTGGCTGCCTGAAGTGCAGCCGCAAACAGCAGTGATGCAAGCAGAGTGATAAAAACAGAAGGCTTCATGGCAGATTCCGACTTTGAAAGTGGTCGCAAATTTCGCCGGAAAAGAATATCATCCCGCCGGAGTACCAACAAGACAAATAACCGGATGGATGCGACCATGAACCTTTCCAAAAAAAATATCCTGGCTTTCCTGAAGCAGCAGGAAGACACTGTGCATTTTGCCGCGCTGCTGCGCGAATTCGGCGGCAACCACATCAAACGCGAGCTGAAAAGCATGCTGGATGATATGGCCGGCGACGGCGAGATCGTTCGATTACGAGGCAACAGCTATGCCCTGGCCGGGCCGCTCAAAACCGTGCGCGGGCGCATAGCGGTTCATCGGGACGGCTACGGCTTTGTGACCCCTGAAGCGGGCGGCGAGGACATATTCATCCCCTCCAAACTGTTGAGAGGCGCTTTGCACGGTGACCTGGTCGAAGCTACCTCCAGCCGGAGCCGGATGGGGGGTAACAAGCTGGATGGGCGGGTCGTGTCAGTGATCGAACGCGCCACCAGCCGCGTCGTCGGACGTTATCAGGAAACCGGGCGCGGAGCGATCGTCATTCCCGAGGACCAGCGCCTCAATCTGGTGCTGGAAATCCCGGTCAAGGGGCGCGGACGGGCCGAAGACGGCCACCAGGTCGTGGTCGAACTGACCAGCTACCCGCTGGGCGGACGCCCGGCGCAAGGAAAGATTGTGGAAGTACTGGGCTGGCCTGATGATCCGGAAGTGGAGGTGCAGTCGGTCATCCGCCGTTTCGATCTGCCGCACGTCTTCGGTAAGGACGTGCTGGACGAAGCCGGGGCGATTGCCGAAACGGTTTCCCCTGATGACATCAAAGGGCGGATCGATCTGCGTACCATGCCGACCGTGACGATTGACGGCGAAACCGCCCGCGATTTCGACGACGCCGTCTCGCTGCGCCGCGAGGGGAATAATTTCCGTCTGTGGGTCTCGATCGCCGATGTCTCGCACTATGTCAAAAAGGACAGCCCCCTGGATCGCGAGGCCTACCTGCGCGGCACGTCGGTCTATTTTCCGGACCGCTGTATCCCGATGCTGCCGGAGCGCCTCTCAAACGGCATCTGCTCACTTAATCCCCAGGTAGATCGTTTGACGATGACGGCCGAGATGCTCTTCGACGGCTCGGGCACCATGCTGGAGTCATCCTTTTATCCCAGCGTCATCAGAAGCACGGCCCGCCTGACCTACACGATCGTCAAACAGATTATCGTCGATGCAGACCGGGAGACGACAGACACATACCGGCCGCTGGCGCCCATGCTGCTGGAAATGAAGGAGCTGGCGCTGATTCTGATGGCGATGCGCAAAAAGCGCGGCAGTATCGACTTTGACCTGCCGGAGCCGGAAATCATCATCGGCCTGACCGGCCAGACGGAGGGCATCATCCGCGCCGAGCGCAACCTGGCCCACCAGCTGATCGAAGAGTTCATGCTGGCCGCCAACGAGGCGGTGGCGCGCTTTATCACCGCACGGGAAATCCCCTTTCTGTACCGCGTTCACGACAATCCCGATCCGGCCAAACTGCACACTTTCCAGGAATTTGTCCACGGCTTCGGCTACGAGTTCGCCCTGGTGGAGGACAAGGTCAGTCCCTCCGAACTGCAGCGCCTGCTGGCCCAAGCCGATGGCCGCCCCGAAGAGCGTATGATCAACTATGCCCTGCTGCGCTGCATGCGGCAGGCCCGCTACGCGGCCGAAAACAGCGGCCATTTCGGACTGGCCTCCGGCTGTTACTGCCACTTCACCTCACCGATCCGGCGTTATCCCGACCTGGTCGTACACCGCATCTTGAAGGCGGTGCTGTCCCCCCTCCCGGCCTCCCCCCAGCGGGGGGAGGAGACAGACTCCCTCCGAAGGATTGGGGAGGGGGGAGAGCGCCCATCCAAACAGCTGGCCATCGCCACCGAAAGGCTGGCCGAGACCGCCGAACATACCAGCAAGCGCGAGCGGGTCGCCATGGAGGCCGAACGGGACGTGGTCGAAATGAAAAAACTGCAGTACATGCAGCGGCATCGGGGAGAGGAGTTTGACGGCTACATCTCCGGGGTGACCGGCTTCGGTTTCTTCGTGGAGCTGGATGAGCTGTTCGTGGAGGGGTTGGTGCATGTTTCAACTCTCGCGGACGACCTGTACACCTTTGCCGAAAAGCAGCATTCCCTGATCGGTCAGCACTCGCGGCGGGTCTTCCGCATCGGCGATCAGGCCCGGGTCAAGGTAGCCTCCGTCTCTCCGGCCACCCGGCGGATCGAGTTCGAGCTGGCGGCGCACACCCAATCCGCGTCCCCGGCCGGAACGGCTGCAGGGGCGGCCGGAACGGAAGAATACCCGCGCATCCCGCTGCGCGGCAAGCGGTTGACCGGCATACAGCCGCGGACTGACAAGGGGGGCGGTCGCAGGCAGAGCACCGGAAAAAGCACCCGGGGTGGCAAGGGTACAACCGGCGGAAGGAAACGCCGCTAAAGATTTTGGATGCTTGAATCCGGTTGCGCGAAAACCGGCCGCTATGGTAGGAAATGATCCACAGAAACGAATTATCCCCCACAACAGATCAGGAACCGGGCATGAATGAAGAAAAGGTTGTACCGTTTATCGAACATCTGGTGGAGCTGCGCAAGCGTTTGATCATTATCGTTGTTGCCGTGCTGATCGGCATGGGGGTGGCCTGGAACTATTCCAACGACCTGATGAAGTTTGTCGAAAAGCCGCTGACCGGCAAAACTTATCTGACCGATATTAAAAAGGATGTGTATCTGAAGGTCAAGGAGCTGGCCCCTTCCATGTACGCCCGTTACAAACTGGAGCAGGAGATCAATGCGCCCCAGAAGCTGCGGCCGCTCAACTACAGCGCTCCGCTGGAGCCGTTTTTTATTCAGTGCAAAATCTCCATGCTGGCCGGATTCATCCTGGCGTTGCCGGTCGTTTTCTATCAGCTCTGGCTGTTCATCGCGCCCGGCCTGACCCGCCGTGAACGCCGGATGGTCATGCCCTTTGTCACCGCTTCCACCGTAACGTTCTGCGTCGGCGCGCTGTTCTTTCTGATCATCATCTGGCCGGTGATCATCAATTTTTCGCTTTCCTACGAAGCGGAAGGGTTGCAGAGTTGGTTCAACATCAGCGCCTACATCAATTTTTGCCTGCGGCTGATCCTGGTGTTCGGTCTGATTTTCGAACTGCCGGTGCTGGCCCTGCTGCTGTCGCGCTTCGGATTGGTCACCTACGAGTTTCTGGCTCCCAAGCGCAAGTACGCCCTGCTGGCCAGCTCGATCGTTGCCGCCTTCCATGCCGATCTGATTACGATGTTTGTGATTATGGTCCCGCTCTACCTGATGTATGAGATCAGTATCTGGGTTGTCTTTATCTTCGGTAAGAAAAAGGTCAAAATAGAGGAAGAGCTGCCCGCAACGTAGCGTTTCCATCTTTTTTTGCAGGGGGTTTGTCATGGCAGTGTCCAAAATCGGCATCCTGACCGGCGGAGGCGATTGCCCCGGACTGAATGCGGTCATTCGCGGCGTGGTCAAGAGCGCCATCATCCGCCACGGCTGGCAGGTGATCGGCATCGAGGACGGATTTGACGGACTGTTGAATCCTGACAAATGCCGCCCGCTGACACTGGAACATGTCCGCGGGATCCTGCCGCGCGGCGGCACGATTCTCGGCACCACCAACCGCGGCAACCCTTTTGAGTATCCGCTGGAGCAGGATGGCAAAATCGTGCGGGTAGATTGTTCCAATCAGGTTCTGGCCAATATCTGTGCTCTGGGGATCGATGCCCTTATCGCCGTGGGGGGCGAAGGTTCGCTCAAGATCGCCCAGGGACTTTCCCAAAAGGGGGTGCCTCTGGTGGGTGTCCCCAAGACCATCGACAACGATCTGCGCGAAACCGACTTCACCTTCGGCTATAACACCGCTCTGGAAACCGCCACCGATGCACTGGACAAACTGCACACAACCGCCGAGAGCCATCACCGGGTCATGGTGCTGGAAGTCATGGGGCGCTATGCCGGCTGGATCGCGCTTGAATCCGGGATTGCCGGCGGAGCCGACGTGATCCTGATTCCGGAAATACCCTTCCATATCGAGCGGATCTGCAGCGCCATCAAGGAGCGCTCGGCGCGCGGCAGCCGCTTCAGCATCATTGTGGCGGCCGAAGGCGCTTTCCCCAGCGGCGGCGATCGGGTTGTCGCACAGCCGGCCGGCGAGAAACAGGCTATTGAACGCCTGGGAGGCATCGGCCAGTTTGTGGCAAAAAAGGTCGAGCAATGCCTTGACATGGATGTGCGGGTGACGGTTCTGGGGCATCTGCAGCGGGGCGGTTCACCGACCACGTTTGATCGCGCCCTGGGAAGCCGCTTTGGCACCACGGCGGTACAAATGATCGCCGACGGCGAATTCGGCCGCATGGCCTGCCTGAAGGGGCGCAGCATCACGTCGGTGCCGATTGAGGACGCCATCCGGGACCTGAAGCTGGTCGATCCTCAGGGGGAAATTGTCAGGGCGGCCGAAGATCTGGGCATCATGCTCGGGCGCTGACCGCCCCATAAAAACTCTTCAAATTTTGGTTGACAATCCGCCCCAAAACCCCTAAAAGGATAAAAAATGTCTTGTTAGGGGTTTTTTCAATGATGGAACTCACCCGCAAAGGGGAATACGCAATCCGTGGAATCGTGTATCTGGCGGCGCAGCCGGTTGATCGGGTCTGCCTGCTCAGCGAGATCGCGGCTGCGGTTGATGTACCCCCCACCTTTCTGGCCAAGATCTTTCAGCAGTTCAGCAAAATCGGTCTGGTCAGATCCTATCGCGGAACCGGCGGAGGCTTCCTGCTGGGGCGTGTTCCCGAAAAAATAACCCTGCTGGAAGTCGTTGAAGCGGTCGAAGGGCCGATCATTCCCAACCGCTGCGTTGTCGGTACCGGTGAATGCGCCCGCGACGTTTCCTGCACGGTTCATCCGGTCTGGAAAAGAGTTCAGGAACAGGTTCGGGATGTTCTCGAAGGGGTGACGCTCAAGGATCTGGCCGGAGGATAGTTTTTACGGAGTAACCCCCAAAAAAATTTGCCCGGAAATCAGACAAAATCAATCCTTAATATCCGCTTGCTTGCAGTCCAGGGGTATTGGTTTATACTGTCAAATAATAGTTTGTCGGTTTTTAAAATATCGCAGCAAAAATAATGTTTGAGTGGTAATGGGAGGTAGTATGGATGCGTTGATGCTCAGCAGGCTTCAGTTTGCCGTAACGTGCATGTTCCATTTTATTTTTGTTCCGCTGACCCTGGGGATCTCGATCATGATCGCCTGGATGGAAACGCGCTATGTCACCACCGGCGATGAAACCTGGCTGCGGATGACAAAATTCTGGGGCAAGCTGTTCCTGATCAATTTTGCCCTGGGTGTGGTGACCGGGATCACGATGGAGTTCCAGTTCGGCATGAACTGGGCCGAGTATTCCCGCTATGTGGGTGATATTTTCGGAGCGCCCCTGGCTATTGAGGCGACGGTGGCGTTTTTTCTGGAATCGGTTTTCATCGGGCTGTGGATTTTCGGCTGGGACAAGGTTTCCAAAAAGGTGCATCTGCTGTCGATCTGGCTGGTGGCGATCGCCACAAACCTTTCCGGCCTCTGGATACTGCTGGCCAATGGCTGGATGCAGCATCCGGTCGGCTATGTGCTGCGCAACAACCGGGCCGAAATGGTCGATTTCATGGCTCTGCTGACCAACCCCTACGGATTGCTCAAGTTTGGTCACCAGATTGCCTCCGCCTACACCGTAGCGGCTTTTTTTGTGATGGGGGTCTCGGCCTGGCACCTGCTGCGCAAGAACGAAGTTCCCTTCTTCAAACGCTCCTTCCGGCAGGCCGCCCTTTTCGGCCTGGTTTCCTCGCTTCTGGTGGCCGGAATCGGCGATTCCCATGCGGTTGATGTAGCCAAGGTCCAGCCGGCCAAGTTTGCCGCAATGGAGTCGGTCTGGGAGACCCAGAGGGGAGCCGGTATGCACCTGCTGCAGCTGCCGGATGAAAAAAACGAGCGTAATTCCGTGGAGCTTCTGCTGGTCCCCAATCTGGTCAGTCTGCTGGCCTTCCACGATCCGCAGGCGGAAGTCAAGGGGCTCAAGGATTTTCCCAGGGATGAACGGCCGCCGGTTCTGCCGGTCTTCTTGAGCTTCCGCGCCATGGTCGGGCTGGGCACCTACTTCATCCTGGCCAGCGCGCTGGCGGTCTTTCTGTCGTTTAAGCAGAATCTGGAGGATTACCGGCTTTTCCTGACCGTGCTGCTGTTCTCGATTCCGCTCCCCTATATCGCCAACCAGCTGGGCTGGATCGTGGCCGAAGTGGGACGCCAGCCCTGGATTGTCTATGGAGTGCTGAAGACCGCCGCCGGAGTTTCCAAAAACGTATCCACGGCACAGGTCGCCGTTTCGCTGGCCGGTTTCACCCTCCTGTACGGGGCTCTGGGCGTGATCGACATCTATCTGCTGGGCAAATATGCCCGAAAAGGGCCGGACAACGATCTTTCCGGCATCATCAACGTCCAGGGGAGGGGCTAAACCATGGAACCCAATGCATTTCAGGTCATCTGGTTCATAGTATGGGGCGTGCTGTGGGGCGTCTATTTCATGCTGGACGGTTTTGTTCTGGGCACCGGTTTCATGTCCGGCTTCCTGGCCAAGGACGACACCGAGCGGCGGGTGTTGATCAATTCGGTCGGGCCGGTCTGGGATGGCAACGAAGTCTGGCTGGTCACCGCCGGCGGAGTGACCTTCGCCGCCTTCCCGACCACCTACGCCCTGATGTTCAGCAACCTCTACACGGCCCTGCTCCTGTTGCTGTTCGCCCTGATCGTCAGAGGGGTGTCGTTTGAGTTCAGAGGCAAGATGGACGGCGCCGGCTGGAAATCGGGCTGGGATCGGGCCATCACCGTTTCCAGCTTTTTGCCGGCGCTGCTGTTCGGTGTGGCCTTCGGCAACATCTTCAAGGGCATCCCGATGCGCAACGATTTCGCAAACGCCGATTTTGCCTACGACGGCTCGCTCTTGACGCTGCTTAACCCCTACGGACTTCTGACCGGCGTACTGTTCGTCATGCTGTTTGCGGTCCACGGCTCCCTGTATGCCGCCATCAAGACCACCGGCGACCTGGCTGACCGGGCTGCCGCGATGGCCAACAAGCTCTGGCTGCCGCTGCTGGTCGTGGCGGTCGCTTTTCTCGGGTACAGCTACCCGGCCACCAGACTCTACGACAACTATCTTTCAACTCCGCTGCTGATCGTCCTGCCGCTGATTGCCGTCGCTTCACTGCTGCTGATCAAGATCTTTGCCGCCAAAGGACGACTGCACATGGCTTTTCTGTTTTCCTGTCTGACAATCACCTTTGTCTGTTTCACCGGCGTGGCGGGCCTGTTTCCGAACCTGATTCCGTCCAGCCTGGATCCGCTTTCCAGTCTGACAATCTACAATTCATCCTCCAGCCTGTACACCCTCAAGCTGATGGCCGGTGTCGCGATGGTGTTTGTTCCGATCGTCATCGGCTATAAAATCTGGGTCTACCGCATATTCCGCGGAAGGGTCAGCAGCGAAGATGTGCTGGAAAGCCACGAAGCCTATTGAGTCAGCGCAAATGCCTGATATTTAAAGAGTAAATCTCAAAAAGCTTGACATGTTCCAAGTGCTGAAGTATGGTGCCCCCGTCTCGAGCAGAAACATCAAAGTCCCGGCAAAACCGGGATTTTGACGTTTCAAGGACAAATACACTATGAAAGGAGCATCCCGCCGGAGATACGCCCTCTGTACCCGGGCAACGACGCCGCTCCGGCAAAGCCGATACAACTTCCCAACTCTATTATTATGAGAAAAAAAATCTTCTACTTGTCATGCCTGCTGTTACTGACGGCATGCGAAAATGCACCCTTCAAAAAGACGGAAACCCAACCGGCCACAACAACGATGGTCACCGAAACGTCTCTGCTTGACTCCGCAAGCATCTCCCTTATCCAGCGAAAAAAACAGCAAAAGGTCATTGAACTGGCTTTTGCGCGCAGAACCTCGCCTGAGCGTGCCCGCCGACTGGCCGAAATCTGCTACGATAAAACCGTCGATACGATTTTCATGCCCTTTGATCTGGCGGAAATTGCGCTGGTGGAGACCGGCGGCCACAGACTCTCTTCACGGGCGGTCTCCTCCATGGGCGCCCTGGGGGTCTGGCAGCTGATGCCGTACCGCGCCAGGAGCCATGGCTTTTCACCCAAGGACATGACCGACGACGAAAAGTGTGCCGAGGCCGCTGTGCGGGAATTGTATACCAAGCTTGAAATGGCGCGGGGCAACCTGGAGCGTGCCAAGAAGTACTATTGCGGACAGGGGCCGCAGGCAAACGCCTATATCAAGAAAATTCAGGTCGTCCGCAAGGAGATGCTGGCGGAATTCGAGCGCCATAACGAAATACTAGCCCTGGCTGACACGCTGACGAGGATTCGATGAACAAAGCCTGTTTTTACAGCCTGCTGATTGTTATCGCGCTGACCTGCGCCGGCTGTGCAACACTCGTTCAGGAACCGCGCATCAGCGTCAGCTCGACCAGCATAACCGGAATCGACACTTCCGGTATCGAGCTGGAGTTTTCTCTGGAGGTTGAAAACCCCAATCCGTTCGATCTTGCCTTGCAGGGCTACACCTTTGACCTGCAGATCCTTTCGCTGCCGTTCTCGCGTGGCGGCAGTCCGCTCAAACATGTCTTTCCGGCCGGCAAGCAGAGCCGGATGCAGCTGCCGATGCGGGTCTCTTACGGGGATCTGATCGAGATCATCAAGCGGCAGCCCGACCTTGACAAGATCCCCTACCAGATGGATGCGAGCCTGAACATTGAAACTCCGGCCGGTGATATGATGCTGCCGGTTAAAAAGGCGGATCAGATTTCAGTCCCCGAATCGTACCGTCCGGGCGCTTATCTGAAGCGCTTTTTACAGCCCCTGCTGGAGCTGCCGTAAAGCGTTCTCCGGGGCGTTTTTTCTTGATATGAAAGCAGCCGCTCTGATATAGTCGGGCGGCTTTTTTGTATACTGACGTATCTTGAGAGGAGTGGCTTTGTGAATAGAGAGATGTCCTCCGCCAGCAGCAGTGGTTTCAAGCTCCGCACCAAGATGGTTTTTCTGTCTGCATCGGCTTTTTTGGGTATTCTGCTGGTAACGGTCATCAGTATGATCCTGATGAGCGAAATTCGAATCGGCGGCAAGGCCTATAAAACCATATCCAACGACAAGGACGCACTCGAAAACATCGCCCTGCTAAAATCAGACCTGTACCAGACCAGCTACGATGTGCAGCGTTTTATGCTGGAAGCGGACAAGGCCGCCGCCGACCAGGTTGCGGCCGCCATAAAAAACCGCGCCATTGAGATCGACAAGAAATTTGAAATCGGCCTCAAGCTTTCCGGAACCGGGGCCAGACAGGACGCAATCAACAAAGCCAGCACGATCTGGGTTGAGTACAAAAAAACACTGTTGGATGACGTCCTGCCGGCCGCGAGTCACGGAGATATCTACGGAGCCAGCAACCTGATGTCCGGAATCCAGGCCGAACGCTTCAGGGCATTCAGCTCCACCGTGGCGACCCTGGTTGAAACCCTGCGCCGCGATGTAACCGCGACGGAGGAGTCCGTCTCGGCCATGGTGCGCAACAAACTGATTATCGCCGGTTTTGTGACGCTGATCACCATCGGTGTGATCGCGCTGTTTTCCTATCTGGTTACCCGCTCCATCACCGGCCCTCTCAACGCCTGTGTCGACTTTGCCCGCACCGTGGCCAACGGCCGCCTGGATACCCGCCTGAAGGTCGACGGGGGGGGCGAAATTGCCGAGCTGGCCATGGCCATGAACAGCATGGCCGAGAGCCTCAACAGCATGGTCAAACGGGTAAACTCGGCTTCTGAAGTTCTGACCTCCATCGACAACAACATCGAAAAGGCCGCCCGACAGGTGGTTCACTCCGCGCAGCTGCAGGAAAGCTCGGTCAAGGAAACATCCCAGGCGGTTCTGCAGATCAAGGACTCGGTTCGCGAAGTCTCGGAAGGTGTTGACCAGCTGGCGTCATCAGCCGGTGAAACGGCATCGTCAACACTTGAAATGGCCGCCAGTATTGAGGAGGTTGCCATGAGCGCTGAGAAACTCGGCTCTGCGGTTGAGGAAGTCAGCTCCTCGGTCACTGAAATGGCCTACTCGATCAAGGAGATCGGCAGCAGCATCGTCAACCTGCTGGATGCCTCCAGCTCGACCGCCTCCTCGATTGCCGAGATGGACGCCACCATCAAGCAGGTCGAAAAGAACGCGATGGACACCTCGGCTATCTCCGAATCAGTCCGTATCGATGCCGAAACCGGCCGGAAAGCGGTCGAGGAAGCCATCGCCGGCATGCAGGCCATCCGCATTTCTTCGCAAACCGCCGCCAAAGTCGTGGAAAACCTGTCGTTGCGGGCCAACGATATCGGTGCGATCCTATCAGTGATCGATGAAGTGGCCGAACAGACCAATCTGCTGGCGCTCAATGCCGCAATCATTGCTGCCCAGGCCGGAGAGCATGGCAAGGGTTTTGCGGTGGTTGCCGATGAAATCCGCGAACTTGCCGAACGCACCAGCAGCTCCACCCGTGAAATTGCCGCCGTCATCAAGGGAGTCCAAGAAGATACCCGCCGCGCGGTGGATGCCATCAACCAGGCCGAAAGCAGCATCCTGGAGGGGGAAAAACTTTCCCAGCGTTCCGGTGCGGCACTGGAAAAGATCGTCGTCGGTGTCAAACGCTCCAGCATCCAGGTCAGTGAAATTGCCCGGGCCACCGTTGAGCAGGCCCGCGGCAGTCACTGCATCAAGGAAGCCATGGAGAGTGTCGAGGAGATGGTCGGCCATATCGCCAAATCGGCCAAAGAGCATTCGCACGGTACCGACCTGATCACTTCGGCGGTCGAGCGCATGAAGGAGCTGACCATCCATGTGCGCATTTCCACCCGCGAGCAGAGTCGGGCCAGTAACCTGATCGCCCGTTCGACGGAAGATATTACTTCCATGGTCGATCACATCCGTGAGGCTTGTCGCTCGCAGGTTGACAGCAGTACCCTGATTACGACCTCTGTTTCCAACATCCAGGCTTCAACAGCTGCGAACAGTCATGCCGCCACGGTCATGGATTCCGCCGTTACCGGACTTTCACGTCAAATTGACCTTCTCGACAAGGAGATGGCCGGCTTCAAGATCTGATGCCGGTTTGCGAATATATTATGAGTCGACTTGCAGAACGCCTTACAACACTCCGCCAGCAGAGCTCAAAAGCGCTGGTAACGTTTATAACCGCCGGAGATCCGGATCTATCCGGCACCGAAGAGATGGTCTCCCTTCTGGACAGGGCCGGCGCCGACATTCTCGAACTGGGGATGCCGTTTTCCGATCCTATGGCGGACGGACCGACCATCCAGCTTTCATCCGAACGGGCTTTGGCGGCCGGAACGAACCTGACCGGTGTTCTGGCGACGGTCAAGAGGGCGCGCCTCCATTCACAGATACCGATCGTCCTGATGGGCTATCTCAACCCGATATATGCCTACGGTTATGAACGCTTTTGCCGTGACGCCGCCGAGGCCGGCGTTGACGGCGTTCTGCTGGTTGACCTGCCGCCCGAGGAAGCGGAAGAGCTGTTGCCCCATGCCGACAGACATGGTCTGGATATCATCTTTCTGCTGACCCCCACCTCCGATGCGGCCAGGATCAGCCGGGTAAATAAACTTGGCCGGGGCTTTGTCTATTATGTAACCGTGACCGGCGTCACCGGTGCCCGTCAGACGGTCTCGAGTTCCCTTTCGGCGGAGTTGAGCACCATCATGCACAAAGTCAGCCTGCCGGTCATGGCCGGTTTCGGGATTTCAACCCCGCAGCAGGCGGCCGAAGTGGCTGCCTTGGCGGATGGAGTCGTGGTCGGCAGCGCAATCGTAAGACTCTTTGAAAAATATACCGGTCAGCAGCTGAAAGTGGAGCTTGAGAAGCTGGTGGGCTCCTTGAAACAGGCCATTTCAGGAGACTTGACACTACCGGGTAATTCTGTTACCTAGCCTTTTTGTTACCAATCAAATTTTTTAGGATCACGAAAGTCACGAGGCGCCCCATGAGCTGGTTCAGCAAAGAGAAAAGCGGCATAGAAAAATCCAACGGCAAAAAGGTCAAGGTTCCCGAGGGGATGTGGATCAAGTGCCAGGGCTGCTCCGAAACCGTTTTGAGCAAGGATGTCGAGGCTAATCTGCAGGTTTGTCCCAAGTGCGGCCACCATTACCGCATCTCTGCCCGCAAGCGCCTGGAAGCGCTTCTGGATGGCGGCACCTGGCAAGAGTATGATGCCGACGTAACCTCGGTGGATTTCCTTGAATTCAAGGACGCCAAAAGCTACCAGGAGCGCATTGATGCCGCCCTGGCCAAGGGGGGCTCAAAAGATGCGGTAATCTGTGTCGAGGGCGCCATTGAAAGCCTTCCGGTGCAGGTCTCCTGCTTCGACTTTTCCTTCATGGGCGGCAGTATGGGCAGTGTCGTCGGGGAAAAGATCACCCGCTCCATCGAACGGGGCCTGCAGAAAAAACAGCCGGTCATCATCATATCGGCTTCGGGCGGCGCCCGTATGCAGGAGAGCATCCTCTCCCTGATGCAGATGGCCAAGACCTCCGCAGCGCTGGCCAAGCTGAAAAACGCCGGTATTCCTTTCATATCCCTGCTGACCGACCCGACCACCGGCGGCGTTACCGCCAGCTTTGCCATGCTGGGCGATGTTAACATCGCCGAACCCAAGGCGCTGATCGGTTTCGCCGGCCCGCGGGTCATCGAACAGACCATTCGCCAGAAGCTTCCCGAAGGTTTCCAGCGAGCCGAGTATCTGCTGGATCACGGCATGATCGATGTTATCATCCCCCGCACCGAGATGCGTCAGAAGCTGGCATCAATCCTGAGGATGCTGCACCGTCCCGCTGCCTGATATGTCTCTGGCTGAAGTGCTGGAGAAACTGTATACCCGTCGGCGCTTTGGCATACGGCCGGGCGTCGACCGGGTCTGCACCCTTCTCGCACGGCTTGGCAATCCCGAACGGCAATTCCGCACTATCCACGTAGTCGGCACCAACGGCAAGGGCTCCAGCTCCGCCTTCCTCTCATCCATACTCACGCAGGCCGGCTACCGTACCGCCCAGTTCAGCTCTCCCCACCTGGTACGATTCAACGAGCGTTTCAGAATTAACGGCAGCGAATATCCGGCTGACAGTTTGGCCGACTGCCTGGAAAGCGCACTGGATGCCGCACCGGAAGAGGCGACTTTTTTCGAGATCACCACCGCTGTGGGCGCCCTGGTTTTCAGCCGCGAGAAAGTGGAAATCGCCATTGTTGAAGCCGGCATGGGGGGGCGCTCGGATGCCACGGCCGCCCTGCCCGGCGAGATGACGATCATCACCCCGATCGCTCTGGACCATGCCGACTATCTGGGAAACACGACCGCTGATATCGCGCACGAGAAAGCCGGGATCATCGAGCCGGGCAGTAGCGTCATCTGTGCCGACCAGGAAGAATCAGTGCTCTCGGTGATCCGGCGGCAATGCGCCCTCGGAAACAACCTGCTCAAGCTTTACGGTTCCGACTTCTCCGCCTCCCGGAATCCGGACGGGAGCCTTGATTACTCGGGAATCCACAAAGAGCTGCAGGGGCTTGTTCCCGGCATTCCGGGGCGCTATCAAATCCGGAACGCTGCCCTGGTACTGGCCGCGGCCGAACTGCTGGACTCCGGCGGAACCCCGATCCCTGGCCTGGCACTGCGCCAGGGCTTGGCCGGTGCATACTGGCCGGGGCGGATGGAGCTGATAGCCGGCACTCCGCCACTATTGCTGGACGGCGCCCACAATCCTGCCGGCGCCAGTGCGCTGGCCGAGGCGCTGGCCGATTACCGGCGCAAGCGGATCCTGCTGGTTACCGGAGTCTGCTCGGACAAGGACATGAAAGGGATCTACGCCCCGCTGCTGCCCCTGCTGGATCGGGTTTACACCGTGACGCCGGCGGTCGATCGCTCTCTTAAGGATGGCGATCTCGCAAATTTTTTCAGAGCACAAGGATATGCCGCGACACCCTGCGGCAGCGTTGCCGCCGGAATCAAGGCCGCCCGCAGCGAGGCTTTGCCGGGGGACCTGATTCTGGTCTGCGGTTCTCTTTTTGTCGTCGGCGAGGCCAAAGCCTGGCTAGAAAACATCGATTTTACCGGAATCCGAGGCTGACATCTGCTATGAGAAATCTATCCCTGCACCTGTTTCTGTTCCTGATCTTCTTCGCTTCCGGTTTATCTGAAGCGGGTGCTGAATCACTGGTTCCGGACGAAAACATCCACATCAAGGCTGATTCCATGAGCCAGGGGCCAGCGCCCGGCCAGGTCACCGCCGCAGGCAATGTTGTCGTCACCTGGCAGGGGCTGAACCTGACCGCCGACCAGGCGACCTACGACAGCACGTCGCATATCATGCTGGCCAGCGGCAACGTACAGGTTTCAAAAGGCAAGGATGTCGTCAGGGGCCAGTCGTTGACCCTGAACCTTGAGGACGGACGGGCCGAGATGGATCAGGCCACCCTGACGATGCCGGAGATCAATCTTTCCTTCAGCGGTGAAAAAATCACCCGGCTGAACGAAAGCGAGTTTCAGGTCACCTCAACTGAACTGACGACCTGCGACCTGCCCGACCCGAGCTGGAAGTTCGGAGCGGACGCGCTGAAAGTCAATGTGTTGGGATACGCCACCGGCCGCAACATCGTCTTCTACATCAAAAACGTGCCGGTCCTGTACCTGCCCTGGATCGCTTTTCCGGTGGTGCGCGAAAAGAAATCCGGCCTGCTCTTCCCGCAGGTCGGCTATTCGAAAACTCGCGGAGCCCAGCTCGACATACCGGTTTACTGGGTCATATCCCCCAGCCAGGATCTGCTCTTCGACCTTGACCTGCTGTCGAAACGAGGGGTCGGTACCGGCCTGGACTATCGCTATATCCGCCGCAGGGGCAGCGAGGGACATCTGGGGGGGTATCAGATTTACGATATCCACACGGACCGCTGGCGCTGGCAGTTGACCCAGAAGCACACGGAGATTTTTTCAGAGACGGCAAACTTGCGCATGGACGTCAACCTTGACAGCGACCGCTCTTTCCATGCCGATTTTGGCGAAAAAAGCGGAGAATACAACCGCCAGTCCAGCGAGACCGTCGTCAACGCCCTGAAGGCCTGGCAGCACTATGCTCTGGCAGCCCACCTCCGTTACAGTGACGACCTGTACGCCGCCGATAACCGCTCCACCGTGCAAACGCTGCCGGCGCTGGAACTGGCCGGCGTACGGCAGCCGGTTTTCAAGACTCCGTTGTATTTCGATATTGATGCCGGCATCGCCAATCTGTACCGTGAGAACGCTCCCAGCGGGCAGCGCCTGCAGCTGTTCCCGCGGGTGAGCTACCAAAGCTCGCCGGGGGGCTCTATCCAGGCATCGGTGTGGGCCGGAGCCCTTGTCAGGGGCTACAACACCGGCCGACGAGCAGCGGGTGACGGGACCAGGAACAGTGATGGCGACCTGCTACCGGACGTTGGCGCCCGCTTTTCAAGCTCATTGCAGCGCGGTTATGACCTTGACGGAAAGGTGCTGAAAAAGATCCGTCATGAGATCGTCCCCGAAATCAGCTACCGTTATCTGCCGGAACGTTCCCAGGAGCGTCTGCCCTTTTACGATTATAGCGATCGCATGATCTGGCAGAATATGCTCGGCTTTTCGGTCACCAGCCTGATCAACGGCAAGTTTGTCAACGGCGAAACCAGCGAATACCGGGACATTTCCCGCCTGAAGCTTTCCCTTTTCCACAGCTTCGAGGGGGGCAGAAGGGATCTGCTGACACTGGTTGACGAGCAGCACCCCTGGAGCGACCTGATTCTGGAAAGCGACACCTGGCTGAACCGCAACATTCGTCTGATCTTCGATGCCCGCTATGATCTGTATGGACATCGCTTTTCGACCGCCGCAGTGGGCCTGGAGATGGATGATCGCCAGGGAAATACGGCGGAAGTCGGCTACCGGATGGCCCGCAATCAGCTTGAATATCTGGAAGGGCATCTCGCAACCAGGTACCTGAAGCCGTTTCATCTGGCCTATACCGTCCGTTACTCATTCGATCGCGACGATTTTCTCGAATCGGTCTATTCCGCCGAATACCGCCAGAAATGCTGGAGTGTCACCACGGCCCTGCGCCAGCGCCCCGGAGACAACTTCTCCTTTTCGGTCAACTTCAATCTGGCCGGCCTGGGGGGCAAATAATAGTGCTCACCCGCAGCAATCCGTTTTAGCCCGCTTCATCATACTCCAGCAGAAAAAGCCGTCGTTTGTAGCTGTCAATAATTCGGGCTGAATCGCGGGCCAGCGAACTCCTGCGCTGTGGAACGATGAACTGCCTCAAAAAGCGCCGTTCTTCCCAGCGGAGTGGTGTGTTTTCGCACCCGATCCGCGGTAGGATATGGACGGTTCCCAGCTTGATACGACTGACAACCGGGATCAGACAGGGATTGAGTACGATCAGGCTGTCACGCCGGTCGGGTGGAGGGTGAACAGCGGTCGCTCCCAGATAGAGAACAAAATTGCCGGGTGAGCGGCGCTCTTTTTCCAGCAGCCGCAGCCGGTCGATTTCTTCCGCCACAGATTCCCGTGCTCCGGGGTGCGTAAACAGCAGCGGCTGCAGACCGGCCCGGGCGACCATCTCCAGCAGTTCGTCAATTCGGTAGGTGCGGACACGCGGGTGCAGTAGTGCGTCAGCCAGGCCGACATCACTCCACGCCTCATCGCTGGTCTTCAGATAGCGCGCCAGCCGCGATCCGGGTCGTGCCCCTTTCAGCAGCTTTCGAGCCATCTGGGGTGTGCGAATATCCAACAAACGCAGGGCATGGCGGATGGCCTCCTCTTCCCGCCGGGCATAGCGGCTGTAGAGCATGATCCTGACCATGCCGCCCGGCACGAGACGCTGCGCCAGGATCTTCAGGCCGGTCAACGGGTCGTCAAGATGGTGCAGCACCCCGTACGAGTCGATCAAACCGTAGTTTCCGGCGATCGAAGCGCAATCCATCAGGTCCCCGCAGCGATACTCGACATTTCTGCAGCCGTGCAGTAGACAATGCAGTCGGGCCCTCTGCAGGCTGCGTTCAGAAAGATCAAGGGCGGTGATGGCGGCGTCGGGGTTGGCAACCGAACAGGGATAGGGAGCGAAGGTGCCGCAGCCGGCAATCAGGATTTTTCGGGCTTCGGGTGGAGGCAGGCGGCGGTTGAAGCGTATCCAGAGCGCTTCGAGGTTGAGAGCGTAGGTGTCGCAGCGCCGAACCGAGGCCAGCAGCGGATAGTGCGGATAGGGATAGGATTGATAGTGGACTTGCACCGGATTGAGCATGCCGCACTGTAGCAGGATAGGGCGCGGCTTGCAATTATCCGAAAAAAAGAGCCCCTCCTGTTCGGGAGGGGCTCATGATAAAGCGTATCAGGGGAGGTTACTTTTTGAAGGTGGCATCCTCAACGATAACGGCATACTTGTAGCCGGCTCCAAAATCCTTGTCCTTGGCCAGAACGCCGGTCATGGTGACGACATCACCAACCTCGACCTTGTCTTTGGATGTGCAGACCAGGTTATGGGTTCCGGCGGCCTGCGAACCGGTGCCATCCTGCAGGTGAACCCAGTTTTTACCCATGATCTGGGCTGATACCTTGACAACCTTGCCTCGGACGACAACCTTTTTCTTGTCCAGTTTGGCGCTGTTGGCAAAGGCTTCCTGCACGGTGGCCGCATTGGGCCCGCTGGCCTTCTTGACGGAAATCTTGGCGTCCTTGGCAGCAGCGGCGCCTTTGCTGCCGGGCGAGGCGGCCTTGTCTTTGGGCGCTTCGGCGGCTGCGGCTTTTGCAGTTGCGCCGGAAACAATGCCGCCGGCAAAGATGATTTTGTCAAACTTGCGCTTCAGGCTTTTGCTTTCAAAGTTGACCATCTCCATGCCGCCGCTGAAACTCAATTGGGAACCGACCTTGACGGCAGTTTCGGGGATGGCGACCCAGGCTTTTTCGCCGCCCTTCTTCTGGATGTTGACGTAGGTATAACCGCCGCTGTTCATTGTTTCGAGCACCTTGCCGGACAGAACTTCAGCCGGCTGCGAGGCGTTGGCGGCCGCGGGTGCAGCCCCCTTGCCCGGCATGGCCAGAACGGCGGAGGTGGTCGACAGCAGTGCAACACAGGAAAGTGACAATAAGAATTTCTTTTTCATGGAATCCCCTTTTTTAAATTTACCAGCTACGGTTGCTGATATTATCATAACGGCCCCGCTTTCGGCACTCAAAAAATACTGGATACCCCATGTTCAACCGTTTGTACCTTCACATACCCTTCTGTCGCGAGAAATGCCACTATTGCGCCTTTATCTCCCGCAAACCCCGCGGCAGCGAACTTGACGATTACCATGCACTGCTGCTGAAAGAGCTGCAACTCGTGTCGGCCGTCGACAAACCTGGTCAGCCGCTGGATTCGATCTATTTCGGCGGCGGCACCCCGTCTCTCCTTTCACCACAACAGGTGTCGCGGGTCATGGAACAGGCGGCCGCGCTGTTTTCCCTGTCGCCGGGAATTGAAATCACCCTGGAGGCCAACCCCGGCACCGTTGATCTGAACCGGTTGCGGGACTACCGAACAGCCGGGGTCAACCGGCTTTCGCTGGGTGTTCAAAGCTTCGATGACGCTCTGCTGCTCTGCCTGGGTCGAGTGCATGACGCCGATCAGGCCCGCCGGGCTTTCGGTGATGCCCGCCAGGCCGGCTTCGGCAACATCGGCATCGACCTGATCCATGCCCTGCCGGGTCAAACCCTTTCGCAATGGCGTTCAGAGCTGCGGGAGGCGATTCGGCTGTCACCGGAACATATCTCGGTCTACGGCCTTACAATCGAGGAGGGCACGCCCTTTGCGCTCCGCTATCCGGAAGACAGTCCCGAACTGCCGGACGAGGAGCAGGCGGTGAAGATGTTCGAGACCGCCGACAACATTCTTCCCGCCGCCGGCTATGCCCATTACGAAATCGCCAATTATGCCCGGGACGGTTACCGTTCACAGCACAACAGCGGCTACTGGCGCAGGGACGGTTATCGGGGACTAGGGGTGGCGGCGCACTCCTTTCTGCGCGCGGGTTATGGCTACCGCTTCAGCAACCCCGACACCCTGGAGGAGTACGGCAGTCAACTGCTGGCCGGACGCCTTCCGCGCCGGGATCAGCACCACCTGACGCGGGAGGATGCCATGGCGGAGTTCATGTTTCTGGGATTGCGTCTGGCGGAAGGCGTTTCGCCGGAACGTTTTGAACACGAGTTCGGCCTGCCGCTGGATGACATCTATGGCGCCGTTATCGCTGAATTGATTCGAAGCAACCTGTTACAGAGCGGTCAGGATGGGCTGTGCTTGACAACACGCGGCAGGCTGCTTTCCAATCAGGTTTTTACCCGCTTTTTACCGTGATTTCCGCTTGCCTCGTCGCCCAAAGCATCTATAATGCTTCCCCATGATTCCCCTGGCCCTTAACATAGAACTCCAGCAGCGCGTTGCCGCTGCCGTTACCCATCGCGAAGCCGCACTGGATGTTTTGAAGGAGCTGCAGCGCCACTATGGCTGGCTGACTGATCAGGCGGTCAAGGAAGCGGCGGACATACTGGAATTATCTCCGCTGCAGGTCGAGGAGCTGGCCACCTTTTACGAGATGATCTTCCGCCGTCCGGTCGGGCAACAGGTTATCCATGTCTGCGACTCGATCTCCTGCTGGAGCACAGGCGGCGAATCCCTGCTCAAGCAGTTTGAAAAACTGCTGGGAATCCAGGTTGGCGACACGACCGCCGACGGCGTTTTTACCTTGCTCCCCTGTTCCTGCCTCGGCAACTGCGGCAATGCTCCGGCCGTGATGGTCGGAGAACGGCAGTTCGGCCCGCTTCTTCCCCAAGGGGTAGCGGCTCTGCTGGACGAACTCCGCGAATCACACCAGCACACTGATCACAACGAAACCGTCAGGTAGACCAATCGCACCATGAACCCACAACGTTTCATAAACATCGCCGCCCACCTGCCGGAGATGGCCCGTCTGCAGCCCGACACTACGGCTATCATCTTCCCCAAGAAAAATCGCTGCCTTACCTTTTACGAGCTGAACAGGTTTTCCGACCGCATCGCCCACGGCCTGGTCAGAAACGGCATCGGCCGGGGGGTGCGGACGGTTCTGATGGTACCTCCCGGTCCGGAGCTTTTCGCCCTGACCTTTGCCCTTTTCAAGACCGGCGCGATCCCGGTCATGATCGATCCCGGCCTGGGAATCAAAAATCTGAAATCCTGCCTGGCAGAGGCCGAGCCGCAGGCTTTCGTCGGCATCCCCAAGGCCCACATCGCCCGGATCCTGTTCGGCTGGGGCGCAAGCAGCCTGCGGACGCACGTCACGGTCGGGCGGCGACTGTTCTGGGGGGGAATGACCCTGGACGACCTGCTTCGGCACGATGAAGAAGACATCTCCTTTTCAGCCGCTCCCACCGACCGCGACGACACCGCCGCAATTCTTTTCACCAGCGGCAGTACCGGCCCTCCCAAGGGGGCGGTCTACAGCCACGGCAACTTCGCGGCCCAGGTCGAAGCCCTGCGCAGAACCTACGACATCGCACCGGGGGAGATCGACCTGCCCACCTTCCCGCTCTTCGCGCTGTTCGCCCCGGCGCTCGGCATGACCGCCGTCATACCGGAGATGGACTTCACCCGGCCCGGCTTTGTCGACCCGGCCACAATCATCGCCACCATCCAAACCCACGGTGCGACGACCATGTTCGGCTCTCCGGCCCTGATCAACCGGGTCGGCCGCTACGGCGCCGAACACGGCACGAAACTGCCCACCCTCAAGCGGGTCATTTCGGCCGGAGCGCCGGTGCCGGCGGCAGTGCTGGAGCGTTTCACCCGCATGCTGCCGCCCGGAGCGGAGATTTTCACCCCCTATGGAGCGACCGAGGCGCTGCCGGTCTGTTCGATCGGCAGCAGCGAGATTCTGGGAGAAACCCGCGCCATCACCGATGCCGGAGGAGGCGTCTGCATCGGCCGGCCGGTGCCGGGCATCCGCCTGGAAATAATAAAGATCAGCGACGATGCCATACCGCTCTGGCACGATTCGCTGCGGGTCCCTCCCGGCAGGATCGGTGAGATCGTCGTTCAGGGGGAACAGGTCACGCGTGGTTACCACAACCGTCCCGAAGCCAACCGGCTCTCCAAGATCGCCGATCCGGCCGGCGGTTTTCTGCACCGCATGGGAGATCTGGGGGGCTTCGATGAAAAGGGGCGGCTCTGGTTCTGCGGCCGCAAATCGCACCGGGTGGAAACCCCGGATGGGCCGCTTTTCACGATTCCGGTGGAAGGGGTTTTCAATACCCACCCGGCCGTATTCCGCAGCGCCCTGGTCGGGGTTGGCAAAGCCGGGAGCCAAATGCCGGTGCTGTGCGTCGAGCTGGAAAAGGGCATACAGGTCGATCAGGAACAGATCCGGAAAGAGTTGCTTGAAATCGCCCGGGCCCACGTCCACACCCAGGGCATCTCCACAATACTGTTCCATCCGGCCTTCCCGGTTGATATCCGCCACAACGCCAAGATATTCCGCGAGAAACTGGCACTCTGGGCTGCGGGGAAACTATCATGAAAGCATTGGTGACCGGAGGGGGCGGCTTTCTGGGTGCTGTTATCGTACGGATGCTGCGCGAGCGGGGCGACCAGGTCAGGAGCTTTTCGCGCGGCGCACACTCGTCCTTGTCCGGATTGGGTGTGGAGCAGATCCAGGGCGACCTGTCGCAGCCCAGGCTGCTGAAGGAGGCGGCCGAGGGGTGCGACATCGTCTTCCATGTGGCGGCCAAAGCCGGGATATGGGGCAGCTACGAGGAGTTTTACGATGCCAACGTAAGCGGCACGATCAATGTTCTGGACGCCTGCCGGGCTAACAACATCAGCCGGCTGGTCTACACCGGCTCGCCCAGTGTTATCTTTGACGGACGGGACGTGGAGGGGGGGGACGAAGCGCTGCCTTACCCGGCCCGTTACCATGCCCACTATCCCCGCACCAAGGCACTGGCCGAACAGCTCGTGCTGGACGCCGACTCAAGTGACCTGGCCACGGTTTCGCTCCGTCCCCATCTGATCTGGGGGCCGGGTGACAATCATCTCGTTCCCCGCATCATCGCCAAGGGACGGGCCGGCAAACTGCGGCGGATCGGCAAACGCCCCTGTCTGGTGGATACGGTTTATGTGGACAATGCCGCCCAGGCCCACCTGCTGGCAGCCGACCGGTTGCTGCCGGGCAGCGGCATCGCCGGCAAGGCTTATTTCATCTCCAACGGCGAGCCGCTGCCGCTCTGGGAAATGGTCAACCGGATTCTGGCCGCTGCCGGTCTGCCGCCCGAAACCCGCAGTGTCCCGCCTGGCCTGGCCTACGCTGCCGGCGCTGTCTGCGAAGGGCTCTGGAGTCTGCTGCGCCTGTCCGGCGAGCCCCCCATGACCCGCTTCGTGGCCAAAGAGCTGGCCACGGCCCACTGGTTCAAGATTGATGCCGCCCGCCGTGATCTTGGTTACCAGCCGCAGGTATCGATTGATGAAGGACTGGAGCGGTTGCGCCGCTGGCTGGCGGCTGAAGAGATATGACATCCCGGCGGCTCCAGGCGGGAGAAGTACATGTCCGGCTGTTCAATCTGGCCGTTGATGTGGAGGAACTGGGTCGGCTTGAACTGTTGCTGACTCCGGATGAACGGGGGCGGGCCGGACGCCTGATTGATCAGCAGATCCGTAACCGCTTCATCGCCGGACGTGCTCAACTCCGCCAGACGCTGGCCGGCTACCAGGGAGGTGAGCCGGCTGACCTCATCCTGACAACCAATCCCCACGGCAAACCTTATTTAGCGGATCAGCATGGCGGGCTGCGGCTCAACTTCAACATCTCCCACAGCGCCGATCTGGCAATCCTGGCGCTGGCCGAAGGGTGCGAAGTGGGGATCGACCTGGAGCAGATGCGGGTCGATCTGCCCTATAGGACCATGGCACAACAGTTTTTTTCACGCCGCGAACAGGCCGATCTGTTCTCTTTGCCCGCCGAACTTCAGCCGGCCGCATTCTACCGCTGCTGGACCCGCAAGGAAGCCTATCTGAAAGGGTGCGGCAGCGGTTTCTCGCAATCATCCGACTTCTGCGACGTTTCTCTGCTTCCCGGCCAGCCGCCGGCGCTGCTGGCGGATCGCGCCAATCCCGGGCAGACCTCCCTGTGGAGTTTGACCGATCTTGACGTTCCACAAGGCTTCTGCGCCTCTCTGGCAGCCCGCAACCGCTCTCCCGTCATACATTTTTTTCCGGTTGCTGAAAAAGCAGCGCACTGCAGTTGCAATACCGTCCGATTGTGCTATTTTAATTTTCTGATTTTCACGATCACATCTCATGCGCCAAAGGAGTCCGGTATGGAAACAGCAGCTATCAGCAAGTATCAGGATCTGGTCATGCAGTATGTCACCACTTTTGGAGTCAAAATACTGGCGGCGATCGCCTTCTGGGTCATCGGCCGCTGGCTGATCGGCTTTGTCGTAAATCTGGTTCGCAAATCACTGGAAAAGCAGCAGGTCGATCCGACCCTGCTGCGCTACATCGGCTCGATCATCACGGTGACCCTCAATATTGTGCTGGTGATCGGCATTCTGGGCTATTTCGGCATCCAGACCACATCCTTCGCCGCCCTGATCGCCGCCGGCGGAGTGGCCATCGGTCTGGCCTGGTCGGGACTGCTGGCGAATTTTGCGGCGGGCGCTTTCATTATCGTGCTGCGCCCCTTCAAGGTCGGCGACTTTGTCACGGTGGGGGGCATAACCGGCACGGTCGCGGAAATCGGCCTGTTTGCGACCGGAATCAATACGCCCGACAATATCCACACCATTATCGGCAACAACAAGGTTTTCTCTGAAACGATCCAGAACTTCACCGCCAATCCCTTCCGCCGGGTTGATCTGAAAGCCCAGCTGGCCGGCTCCACCGACCATGCCACCGCCATGGCGCTGCTGAAGGAAAAAATCCACGCCCTGCCCAACGTTCTGCAGGATCCTCCGGTCGATGTGGAAATTCTGGAGTTCAATCTGGTCGGCCCGGTTCTGGCGGTTCGCCCCTACTGCCACAACGACCACTATTGGCAGGTCTATTTCGATACCAACCGCACTATTCGCGAAAGCTTCGGAGCAGCCGGCTTTGCCGCGCCGATGCCGGCCCAGGTGGTGATGGTGCAGGGCGCTCTGGATTGTCAAAAGCATTAATAAAGAACCGCTTTGAGAGGATTTATATGTATCGTGGATGTCTGTTATTAGTGTTTTTGTTTGTTTTCAGCGCCAGCTGGGCTATTGCCGCGGATGGCGATGCGGTTGGCCGGATCAGGACGGTCAGCGGAGACGCCCATATTTTGAGGGGTGCGGACAAGCTGGCTGCCAAGCCCGAGATGCGGATCGTCAGGGGCGACACGCTTCTGACCGGCAAGCAGGGCTCGATCGGCATTGTTTTTATCGACAACAGCACTCTCGCGCTCGGCTCGAATTCCATCTTCAAGCTGGCGCGCTACGATTTTAATGTTCTGGAAAAGAAGGCCGGCTTTGTCGGCCAGATACGCAGGGGCTCGCTGATCTACTTAAGCGGCCTGATCGCCAAAATGAATGCCGATGCGGTACGCTTTGAAACCCCGGCTGCGGTGGCGGGCGTCAGAGGCACCAGGCTGGCGATCAAGGTGGAGGGGGATGACAATGAATAATTCAATCCTTCTCGTGCTTTCATCGCTTGCGGTTCTTTTATGCACACTCTGCGGCTGCGCAGCGCCGCACAGCCAGTTTGTTCTGCTGCCGTCGCCGGACGGTCATGTGGGCCGGGTGACGGTCACAAACAAAGCCGGAGAAATGCCGCTTGAAAAGCCCTTTGAGTCTGTCGACCTTCTTTATCCCAATGAGCTGCCTTCGCAATCGACCGTCCTGACAGAGGCGCAGGTCAACACTCTGTTCAGGGATGCTCTGGCTGCCCAGCCAACCGCTCCGGCCACCTACCTGCTTTATTTTGAACCGGGCACTTCCCGTTTGACCCAGGAATCGGAAAAACTGCTGCCGCAGATCATGGAGTACATACGCACAACCAATTCAAGGGACATCAGTATCAGCGGCCACTCGGACAAAGTCGGCTCCCGTGAGGTCAACATCCGGATTTCCCGGGAACGGGCCGAAGTGATTGCAAAAAAGCTGATAGAGAGCGGTTTGCCGCCCGAATCGCTGGAGGTGGCCTCCCACGGCATGGAGTTGCCTCTGGTCGACACGCCGGAAGGGACTCCTGAACCGCGCAACAGAAGGGTCGAGCTGGTGGTGCGCTGATTTGAACTGTTGGTTCAGGATCTGCAGACGACACAAGCCCCCGCACCGGTGATTCCGGGCGGGGGCTTGTGTTTAATAGATGATGATATAGCCATGTTGTTCGGCAATTTTCCGAACTTCATCCTTGTCTTTGATCGAATAGCTTTTCCCCTCCAGTGTGAAGGTATAGCCCCCCTGGCCATCGGGAACCGCATCCGCCAGTAGTGCCTCAAAAGTCGCCGTCTTGATCATTTTTTCCTCCCGTTGGTTTCATGGTATTGTGGCGCAAGACTCTCTGACCGCTTTGGCCAGCTGCAGCACGTCTTCCCGGGACGTCTGCCAGGAACACATGAAGCGCGCCCCCCCTGATCCGATAAACGAGTAGAAATACCAGCCGGCCGCCCGCAGAGCGGCTGCGACCGTTTCCGGCATCTGGACGAAAACCGAATTGGCCTGCCGCGGGTAGATGATGCTGATGCCGTCGATGGCGGCCAGTTCGTCAGCCAGCAATGCGGCGCAATCATTGGCCTGCCGGGCGTTTTTCAGCCAGGTGCCCCCTTCCAGCAGACCGAGCCAGGGAGCCGAGATAAAACGCATCTTCGAGGCCAGCTGGCCGGCCTGTTTGCAGCGATACTCAAATTCATGGGCCAGTTGCTGATCGAAGAAAACAACCGCCTCTCCGATTGCCATGCCGTTTTTGGCGCCCCCCAGGCAGAGCACATCCACCCCGGCCCGCCAGCTTATGTCGGCCGGAGCCACCCCCAGCGATGCAATGGCATTGGCGAAACGGGCTCCATCCATATGCACCCGCAAACCATAGCGCCGGGCCAGGTCACTGGCAGCGGCTATTTCCTCGGGGGCGTAGACCGTGCCGACTTCGGTTGCCTGCGTCAGGCTCAAGACCCGTGGACGCGGATAATGGATGTCGCTGCGGCGGGTGATTGTTCGCTCAACCTCCGCAAGATCGAATTTTCCGTCAGGGCCGGCTATATGCAGAAGCTTGGTGCCGTTGGAGAAAAACTCCGGCGCGCCGCATTCGTCCGTTTCCACATGGGCCAGATCGTGGCAGATGACGCTATGGTAGGAACGGCAGAGTGAAGCCAGCGCCAGGGAGTTGGCCGCTGTTCCGTTGAAAACGAAAAACACCTGGCAATCGGTTTCAAATAAACAGCGGATCTTTTCGCAGGCCCGCTCCGTCCAGAGATCATCTCCATAGGACGAGGCGAAACCGCTGTTGGCGGCCTGCATGGCCTGCCAAACCTCGGGACAGATCCCGGCGTAATTGTCGCTGGCAAACTGATTGAGCGTTATCGCTATCGCCTTGTGATCCACATCCATCATGGCTGCCTCCAGGCCTGAAAAGCGGTCTTGTTTATGTTCAAGAAGCAAACTACCATCAGTTGGGACAGCTGGCCAGATTTTTTCATGAGGCGGCCGTTACAACAGTTGAATAGTGGCCGGCAAATCGTTATTATGATGAACTTTACAAACTCTCCATAAGGAATTGTCACCATGCATCACAGTCGGTTGCGGCTTTCACACAAACTTGTTCTGGTCGGTCTGTTTACCGCCATACTGGTCGGCTTTACGGTGCTGCGCACGCCGTCCGTTACCGATGAACCGGCCGCATCGCCGGCCGATCATGCCCGCGAAGATCTTTCGCGGGTCGAATATCCCAGTCTGGCAAATATCCGCTGGCACCCTCATTTCATCCAGCCTCACCAGACGCTTGAATCGCTCTTCGGGGATGACTGGGTCTGGGTCGCACGCTTCAACCGGATCGACCGGCGGCATGTTTACCCCGGCATGACCATCAAAGCTCCTGACAATATGGCTGATATCCGCAACTATACTCCGCTTCCGAACTTCCATGAGCCGGCTGCCCGGCACGGCAAATACATTCTGGTGGATGTCACCGAACAGTGGCTGGGGGCCTACGAAAAGGGCAAGCTGGTATTTTCCTCTCCGGCCGCCACCGGCAAAGCAAAAACAGAGACGCCGACCGGCATCTTTCGAATCGATGCTCGCCACCTGACTCATACTTCGTCGCTGTACAAAACCGCCGGCGATGAAGAACAGTATCCGATGGATAACGCCCTGCGTTTCCATTTCGGCGCAGATAACGTTTCCTACTGGATCCATGCCCGCGACCTGCCCGGCCGGCCAGCCTCCCATGGCTGCATCGGCCTGTTTGATGAAGAGATGCAGAACCGGGTTTTCGGCACCCCGGCCAAGCCGGTGCTGCTGGATTCGCAGAAACTTTATGAATGGGCGGCTGGTGAAGCGGAGTATGGTGAAGATTACGGTGAACTGGACGAGCTTGAGGACGGGCCGGTGGTTGAAGTTCGCGGCAGCCTGCCGCGCTACCTTGATCAGCCTCCCCGATAAAAGGAGTTTGCTGATTTTTATTGGCAGCGCAGGCAGTTGCGGACTGCAAAGTGAAAGGGCGAAGCAGACGTTGTCTGCTTCGCCCTGAAGATTGATTTTATTTGGCAAGCCAGCTGGCCACGTCCTTGGCATGATAGGAAATGATGATGTCTGCGCCGGCCCGTTTGAAAGCAAGCATCGTCTCCATCACGACCCGCTCTTCATCAATCCAACCTTTTTGTGCAGCTCCCTTGACCATGCTGTATTCTCCGGAAACGTTGTAAACCGCCAGCGGCAGTTTGTACTCGTTGCGCAGATCCCGCACAATATCCAGATAAGGCAGACCCGGTTTGACCATGATGATGTCGGCGCCCTCCTCGATATCGGCGGCAGCCTCGCGCAGGGCTTCCAGCCGGTTGGCCGGATCCATCTGATAGCTGCGCCGATCCCCGAATTGCGGCGTCGACTCGGCCGCCTCGCGGAAGGGACCGTAATAGCCGGATGCATACTTGACGGCGTAGCTCATGATCGGAATCGAGTCGTAGCCATGCTCGTCCAGCTTATCCCTGATGGCCGCCACCCGCCCATCCATCATATCCGAGGGTGCCACCATGTCCGCGCCGGCCTGGACGTGCGAAAGCGCCTCCCGTGCAAGCAGCTCCAGGGTTGAATCGTTATCCACATCGCCGTCCTTGATGATCCCGCAATGACCGTGATCCGTGTATTCACACATACAAACGTCGGTAATGACCGCCAGACCCGGCACATCCTTTTTCAAAGCCCGGATCGTCTCCTGAATTATACCGGTTTCAGAGTAGGCATCACTGCCGACCGCGTCCTTTGTTTCCGGGATTCCGAACAGCAGCACCGCCGGAATTCCAAGCTCTTTGACCTCTTTGGCTTCTGCCACGATGTGCTCGATCGATTGCTGATAGATCCCGGGCATGGAGGAGATCTCTTTCCTGATCCCGCTGCCGAAAGCTGAAAACATCGGATAGATCAAATCATTCACCGAAAGGGTCGTTTCGCTCACCATTCGGCGAAACGTTTGATTACCCCTGATTCTGCGGGCACGGAACTGGGGAAAAAACATGAAAAATCCTCCTTGTATTTGTACATCCAACTCATCAACGCTGACTGTTTCCAGGGGAAAACATTAATGCAGGCCGGACAAAAAAGCAAGATTTTAGCCTAATAGCTTGCATTGATCTGATTGTGTGCTAGTATACATAAAAAACTTTAACATATTTGCGCTTGACCTAACTGGACTAAATTGGTATTGATTAAAAATTGAATAAGCAGCACATCATCTTACTATGGAGGAAAACATGAAAAAACAGTTAAGCAGTATTGTTGCTGCGGCCCTGGTTATCTCGGCAACCGCAGCGTTCGGTGCAGTCAAGGAAGGGCAGTTCTCCATTTCTCCGGTTGCCGGCGGCTACACTTTCGACCACCGGCAGGATCTGGAAACATCTCCGGTCTACGGACTGCGGGGCGGCTACAACTTCACCAAACGATTCGGCATTGAGGCGCTGTTTGACTACGCCGACACCGAACAGAAAAAGAATGGCAAAGGGCTGCAAGGAGATGGCATCAGCATGTTTCGCTACGGCGGAGAGCTGCTGTACCATATGTGGCCGGACAACAATTTCGTTCCCTATCTGGCAGCCGGTTATTCTGCAATGAGTTTTAAAGGGGGCGGTGCCGGCAACAAAGCACGAGGCGTTTATGATTACGGTTTGGGCGCCAAGTATTTCCTGAACGACAGCTTTGCCCTGCGCGGCGACGTCCGTCACGTTCTTTTCAGCATACAGGATAAATTTTACAACAACATCGAATATACCTTGGGCGCACACATTCCGTTTGGCGGACCAGCCCCTGCGGTTCAGCCGGTTGCACAACCGGTAATGCCGCCACCAGCCCCGAAACCGGAGCCGGCTAAAATCGTTCCGCCGGCCCCCGCAGCAAACCTGTCGGTCTCACCGTCATCGATCGTCAAGACCCCTGATGCTGCCGCAACCTTGAGCTGGTCATCACGCAATGCCGATAAATGCTACATCCAGCCCGGTATCGGCCAGGTCGGCACACAGGGCTCGCGCTCCGTTTCTCCTTCAACTGACACGACCTACCAGCTGACCTGCAGCGGTGAAGGGGGAGAAGCAACCAGCAGCGCCAACCTGGGTGTAACCCTTCCGCCGCCGCCCAAGCCGGCTCCCGTAGTTGAGTCCGCCCAGAAAGCCGCTGCTGCAGAGCGTTTCTGCAACAAGCCTGCGGTTGTTGAAGTGCATTTTGATACCGACAAAGCCGACATCAAGCCTAAATACACCGAAGACCTCAATAAACTGGGTGAATTCCTGAAAGACTTCCCCAACTCCAAAGGCGAAATTTCTGGTCACACCGATAACGTCGGCAGTGACAAGTACAACTTGAAACTCTCCCAGCGTCGTGCGGACAGCGTCAAGGGTTTCATCGAGAAGAACTTCTCCATCGCTCCGGAGCGGATCACCACCAAAGGTTACGGCGAGACAAAACCGGTTGCCAGCAACAAGACCAAGGCCGGCAAAGCCAAAAATCGCCGCATCGAAGCTAACTTCAGCTGCGAATAACGGCTGACTGAAACAAGTTTAAGCCAAAGCCCTTCCGGACAGTGTTCGGGAGGGCTTTTGCTTGGCTGTACTATATCAATACCGGCCTTGCTTGCGTCAACAGGATAGTGGTGGTATAAAACGTATTCAGTATTTAGAAATACATCATGTATCTGGAGGGATCACCATGAAAAAGAAGGTAAGCGGAATTGCGGCTGCGCTTCTGGCCTTGTCGGCAAGCGTAGCATTCGGGGCAGTCAAGGAAGGGCAATTCTCCATTTCTCCGGTTGTCGGCGGCTACACCTTTGACCACAGGCAGGATCTTGAGACATCACCGGTCTACGGTGTGCGGGGTGGCTACAACTTCACAAAAAATTTCGGAGTTGAGGCGCTCTTTGATTACGCCAGCACCGAACAGAAAAAGAACGGCAAAGGCCTGCAGGGTGACGGAATCAGTATGTACCGCTACGGCGGAGAACTGTTGTACCATATGTGGCCCGACAACAAACTCGTTCCTTACCTGGCGGCCGGCTACGCTGGCCTTAACTTTAACGACATCAAGCCGAAGGGCGCGTTCGATTACGGCCTGGGTGCCAAATATTTCCTGAACGACAATTTTGCCCTGCGCGCCGATGTCCGCCACATCATTTTTAAAAATAACGATCACAACTATAACAATCTCGAATACACTCTCGGCGCGCACGTACCCTTTGGCGGCGCCGCTCCTGCGGTTCAGCCGGTTGCTCAACCGCTAGCCCCGAAAACGGAGCCGGCTAAAATAGTGCCGCCGGCTCCTGCAGCAAACCTGTCGGTCTCACCGTCATCGATCGTCAAGACCCCTGATGCTGCCGCCACCTTGAGCTGGTCATCACGCAATGCCGACAAGTGCTTCATCCAGCCTGACATCGGCCAGGTCGGCACACAGGGTTCACGTTCGGTTTCACCCTCAAGTGACACAACCTACCAGCTGACCTGTAGCGGTGAAGGGGGAGAGGCGACCAGCAGCGCCAGATTGGGTGTAACCCTTC
Source organism: Deltaproteobacteria bacterium (assembly GCA_021850095.1). Taxonomy (GTDB): domain Bacteria; phylum Desulfobacterota; class Desulfuromonadia; order Geobacterales; family Pseudopelobacteraceae; genus JACRCG01. The sequence goes on along the minus strand of JAJZRX010000019.1, from coordinate 12,624 downwards.
CGCCGCCGCCCAAGCCGGCTCCCGTAGTTGAGTCCGCCCAGAAAGCCGCAGCAGCAGAGCGTTTCTGCAACAAGCCGGCGGTCGTTGCAGTGCATTTTGATACCGACAAAGCCAATATCAAGCCCAAATATACTGAAGACCTTAACAAGCTGGGCGAATTCCTGAAAGACTTCCCCAGCTCCAAGGGTGAAATTGCGGGCCACGCCGACAACGTCGGCAGCGACAAATACAACCTGAAACTCTCCCAGCGCCGTGCCGACAGCGTCAAGAGCTTCATCGAGCAGAACTTCTCCATCGCTCCGGAGAGAATCACCACCAAAGGTTACGGCGAAACCAAGCCGATCGCCAGCAACAAGACCACGGCCGGCAAAGCCCAGAACCGCCGTATAGAGACCAACTTCAGCTGCGAATAACATAAATATCAGCTGACGGGAACATCCCAATCAAAAGCCCTTCCGAACAGTGTTCGGAAGGGCTTTTGATTGACTGCAGCGTTAACGGGAACAACTATTTTTTTCGACGGTCGTGCAGAGAAATCACCTTGGGCGCTCCACCCTCTTGACGCATCCTTATCTGGCGCTCCTCTTCTTCTTTTTTCAGTTTGGCTTTTTCCAATTCAACTGGCGAAACGACCTGCTCCATTCGCAAGGGGGTTCCCCCCATGGTAAATGCGGCACCTTCCAGCTGAAATTCATCAAGAATCCAGGTAAAAACCTGCAAAGGAAAGGTCAGCACCAGCAGCTTCACCTGCCACCAACCCGGTTTGACGTCCGGCTCAATCTCCTCGATGCGGGCATAAAAGCCCGGCTTATCATCAACATGGATCAGAACTATATCATTGGTCGTAGCCATTCAATTGCCTCTTAACTGTATGAATTGGTTGAAATTTCTCGGACCACAGCAGCAGCGGAGTGGCGATTGGCGCACCCAGCAGTCGGGAAGCATCATCCAGAAGATTTCGCAAGGAACTTTCCATTGCGGCCAAGGACGATCTGGCAGAGCCTGACAGATGAACGTCAATATCGTCGCAGATAAACAGTATGCAGTCAGCCGGACGAAATCTTGTTTCCATCAAGCAGCCAGAAACGGTTCCATACGGACAGAGCGGCTTCTGTTCAAAGTCGGGCGTCAATGATTGATCTTCAGCACACAGTGAAAGCAGATCTAGGACGTTGATCCGGTACTTGCCGTTCAGGCAGCATTGTCCGGCACACACTCTGCAGGTAATTTCCGAATTGACCTGAAGAAGTACGTTCGCCAGAGTTTCCTTTTCACGACGGTAGCTGGTTAATAACTCCGTCAACTGCCGCATTTTAACCTGTGGGAGCCCTGCAAGCATGCTTTTGACACCATGCAGGCCTTTGTCCCATAATTGCCGATCGTTCACGCAGATCCTTGTATATATTGGTTGAAGCAGTCCGTAAGCCGGGTTCTGTTCCCGGATCGGGTTACCCCTGGCCGGGCGATGGCCATTCATCTGGGTCTGCCGTTACCGGCAGCCTCAAGCAACCAACCCGGAGGCACGGGCGGGCCGCCCTTAACGCCTCCCTATTTGGTCTTGCTCCTGACGGGGTTTACCTGGCATCCGACGTCACCGCCGGACCCGGTGAGCTCTTACCTCACCCTTTCACCCTTACCTGCCGTGGCAGGCGGACTTCTCTCTGTGGCACTTGTCCCTGGGGTCGCCCCCGCTGGACGTTATCCAGCGTCATGCCCTGTGGAGCCCGGACTTTCCTCCACCGGATAAACCGGCAGCGGCCACCTGGACTGCTTCAACCAAACCTTCACTCCGCCAGAACGCTTTTTCTGGCGGAAAAAATAATTACAGTGACTGCTGTTTGAGGATCAGGATCCGCTGGCAGTGCGGACACGTCAAGAGCTCTTCAAATTTGAACAGATTGTTATAGAGCTGCGGCGGCAGCTGCATATTGCAGCCCATGCAATATCCGTCGCGGGCAATCGCCAGGGCTTGGCCACGCCGCTGATCACGCAAAGCGGAAAAACGTTTGACAAGATTGGCCGGCATTCCTTTTGCCAGTGCTTCACGCCGGGCAACATCCGCATCCAGATCCTGCTGGATTTTGTTGATTTCAGCCTGCTTTTCTTCGCTGCGGCCGGCGGAATTACCGGACAGTTCATCAAACAAAGCGCTTTTGGCTGCAACTTCTGCCGACACTTCCTCAATCTGGGTGATTTTCTGGAGAACCTGCTCTTCAATATCAGCAACCTGCTTGCGGGCCGCCGTAATTTCGCGGCCAACAGCCTGAAATTCCTTGTTGGTCTTGATTTCTTTCATGTTTGCTTCAGAACGCTGAATATTTTCCAGTTCTGCTGAATGCAGTGCTTCCAGTTCAGTTTTCTCCTGCTCAAGTTGAACAAGACGGGCTTTCACGAGCGACAGCTCCTCGCCGGCATCATTCACCGACCTGGCGATATCATTCAGCTCATTCTTTAACGCATCCTGCGACAGCTTCAGGCTGTCGATCAGCTGATCGACCTCCTGCAACTCTTCCAACATTTCCAGTTTCTTTTTCAAAGCACAATCCCCCTCGGTACGTTTTTTAAACACAACTGCTGTTTATATTTTGAACGGATCAATCTCTATACGGCACGGCACGACCTGACAGCCATCATAACCGGCGGCGGCAAGGGTGCGGCCAAGACGCTCGGTCACGTCTTCCACCATCAGTATCTCGGTCGAAAAATGACCGGCGTCAATCAGGGCAACCCCCATATCCTGGGCATTGCGGGCCTCGTGGTACTTGACATCACCGGTCACCAGCACATCGGCTCCGACGCGAAGCGCCTCATGTAACAGTGAAGCTCCGCTGCCGCTGCAGAGCGCAACCTTTGAAATCTTGGCCTGCGGATCGCCCACATAACGCAAGCCTGGCGCGGACAGCGCCGTTTTGAGCCGGCCGGCAAAATCCGCCAGTGAAACGGCTTCCGGAAGGCGGCCAACCCGTCCCAGCCCCAGCTTTTCGCCCTCATTAAGCAGCGGATAAATGTCATAAGCCGGCTCTTCGTAAGGGTGTGAAGCCAAAAGCGCTTTTATCACGCGCGGCAGATTGCCGCGCTCTACCAGCACCTCAAGGCGCGCTTCTGCAACGCTCTGCCTTGTTCCGACAACACCGATAAACGGCTCTGCCCCTTCCAGCGGGGTAAACGTCCCCTCGCCGGCCGCCGCGAATGAGCAGTCGCGATAATTGCCCAGAGACTGGACATGGGGAAAAAGCGCACACCGCACGCTTTCAAGGTGGTCTGCAGGAACGAAAACAACCAGTTTCAGCAACTCGCCGGCAGCTGAAATCTGAAGCGGGACAGCAGACGAAAGGCCGATTCTGGCGGCCAGAACATCGTTCAAGCCGTCCCGTGCAATATCATAGTTGGTGTGCATACTGATAATGGATACGTTGTTCTTGATTGCGGTGTGTATCAGGCGCCCCTGCGGTGCCGCAGTGGAAATGGATTTGAGAGGTTTGAATATGAGCGGGTGGTGGGTGACAAGCAGTTGGCAGGAAGCTGCTGCGGCTGAAGCGATTACATCCGGAGTCGGATCCAGGGCCACCATGATGCGTTCAATCTCCGCTGCCGGGTCACCGACCTGAAGACCGGAGTTATCCCAGCTTTCCGCCAAAAAAGCCGGAGCCATTTTGTTAATGATTCCGGCTATATCTGATGTTTTTGGGATTTTCATGGGCTGCAAATAAAAAGAGTGCAACCTTGCGGTGTGCACTCTCGTGGTGAGGTATGGAAACGGGCTAACCCCTGATATTCTGCCGGCATCCGGCGTATATTCCTCGCGTTGTGAAATGGTGGGCCCACCAGGACTCGAACCTGGGACCAACCGGTTATGAGCCGGTGGCTCTAGCCAACTGAGCTATAGGCCCTTGAAGGGAGGGGGAATATTAATGCACCGGGCCGGAACTGTCAAGTACTTTTACAACAGATTTCAATAGTTATGCCCGCGACAGGAAACGTCCGTCGCGGGTGTCAACCTTGACTTTTTCTCCCGACTCCAGGTAGGGCGGGACTTTAATCTTCAGACCGGTTTCCAGAATAGCGTCCTTGGTCTCGGCTGTGGCGGTGGCGTTTTTCAGCACCGGTGCGGTCTCGGTCACAACCAGCTCCACACTTAACGGCAGATCGACGTTCACCATGCGCCCCTCGAACAGGCCCAGAACGACTTCGGTGCCGTCCAGCAGATACATCGAAAGCGGCTCGAAGTTTTCGGCTTCCATCTCAAACTGTTCGTAATTTTCCAGATCCATGAAAATGCCCCGGCCGCCGTCAGCATACAGGAACTGTCCCTTGTGGCGCTCGAAATCAGCCTCATCAACCTTGTCGCCGGAACGAAAGGTCTTATCGAGAACCTGGCCGGTAATCAGGTTGCGGTAGCGGGTCTTGACCATTGTATTGGCGCCACGGGCCGTCGGTGACTGGGTGGTGACGTCGGTGATGATGCAGGGGGCCCCATCCAGCTGGATGACGAGCCCCTTTTTGAAATCGGAGGTGGTGAACATAGAAAACGCTTTCTCCTTGTGAAGTGATTATGCTTTTTTGCGGTATTCCGCCGTGGGCCAGAAAGGGATGCCGCCGCGCGGCGTGAACTCGCCCCGCACCGTCAGCCAGACCGGGTCAAGCAGTTTTACCAGATCATTGCAGATGCGATTGACACCGGCTTCGTGAAATTCGCCATGCATCCTGAACGACCCCAGGTAGAGCTTGAGGCTCTTGCTTTCGACACAAAGCAGGTCCGGCTGGTAGTCGATGACGATCTTTCCGAAATCGGGCTGGCCGGTCATCGGGCACAGGCAGGTAAACTCGGGGCATTCGATGTGCAGGGTGCCTACCGCGCCGACCTGATTGGCTCCGGGTTGGTCAAAGGGGCTGGGGAACGTTTCCAGCAGTGCGGCGTCCGGCTGGTCGTAACGATAGGTGGTCGAGCCGGCTCCGAGAGATTTCAAGTGTTGATGCAGTTCCATGTGGTCACATCCGGTAGGTAATTAGAGCACTAAAAGCGTGACAGCATAGCAACCTTGCCGTTAACAGGCAACATTTTTCAGCGGGGGATATTCAGGCGGGCCCGACCGGCAATACGCTGCCCGCCTCCGGCATCAGATAGGCCCGCCAATCATCCGGCAAGAAGCCAGCCGCCAGTACCAGTGCCTGATCCAGCGAGCTAGCCGGAAGCATGCCCATCTCCTGCACCTGTCGGGCGGGAAAGCTTGAAACCAGGATCACCCGGAAACGCTGGGCCTTCTGCAGCAGCGAGTAGGCGGTCTGGCCGTTGATCTCGTACTGTTCGCGCAGCTCCGCCTCGAAATCGTCCAGGTGCTGATGGCGGAACCAGTTGAAAAAAGTGCCGTTGCCGAACCCGTCGCGACACTCCGCCAGCAGGATCAAGACAGCGCCGTCGCGTATAGACTGGGAAGCGTACTCCATTGACTTGTGAGCCTGAATCAGGTTGATGTCCTTGGGAAAGCCACCGCAGGATGCTATCACCAGATCGGCTTTTGCCGGCAACGGAAAGGCGAAACGCTCGGAATAGAAACGGCAGCCGGCTTCGTGCGCTTCGCGCCAGTCACCGCCAAAGGCTGCCATGATCTGCTTGTCCGGACTTAAAACCGTATTGAGTATGAAATCCGGAGCGGCCATGGCACACCCCTCCAGCATGGCCTGGTGAACCGGATTGCCTTCCAGGTTGCCGGTCGTCGCCAGCGGATTCTTGCCGGTTCCCGCTCCCGGATTCAACACGGTAAAGTGGCTGGCCATGCAGGCCTGGCGGCTGGCGATGCCGGGCAGCACGCTCTTGCGCCCGCCGCCGAAACCGGCAAAATAGTGAAAGCCGATCGTACCGGTCAGTATCAGGTGATCGGCCTCGACCGCCTTGCGGTTGATGCTGACCCGGATGCCGTTGGAGGTCGTTCCGAGCAGTGCCAATCCGGCCGAATCGTCGCAATCGTGATCCGTGACGCAAATCCGGCCGTAAAGGGAGCCCAGAATCTTCTGGTGTTCATGCTCGCTTTGCGTGCGGTGAATGCCGAGCGCGATCAGAATTTCAATATCCCGGTCGGCGACCCCCTGACGGTTCAGGCGCTCCACCAGCAAAGGGAGATAAATCTCGCTGCCGGTATAACGGGTGATGTCCGAAGTAACGATGACGACCTTTTCACCTGCTTTGTAGCGTGAAATTGCCGGCTGGCAGGCGTCAAGCGCCCTAGCGATAATATCGTGGGGGGGGTGGACGGGTGGAGATAATGATGGGACGATGACTCCCGCCAAGTGTTCCGGCGGGAGGTCGATGGTAAACGATGTTGAACCGTATTTCAGCTCCATGGGGTCTGCCGGTCAGATCCAGGCATCCCCGCCGTCATATTCATAATCGCCGCCTTTGGGCTTGCCGGACGCCTTGAACCTGGCCTCGCGGGCCAGGCGCTTGATCCGGTCGGCGGCGGATTCGCCCAGGCCGGAAAGCTTCTCGCGGGTTTCACAGCCCGGCGCCGGAGCCAGCAGAAGAGCGGCGGCGACACCGATCACGGCACCGGAAACAAAGGCAATCACAGCTGCTGCAGCGTTATCATTATTGCTTGACATGGCAGACTCCTTTTATCGTGGTTTCAGAAACATACATGATGTAAACGGGATTCGTTTTTAGCACAGCGAGCCGGCGGAATCAAAGCAAAATTCACTCGACCCGCGCCAGATGGCGCCGAACCATATCCTCGAAATCCGCATCGCGGTTGCCGCTGTACACCAGCGATGATCCGATCTCGGCCGCCAGTATGGCGCACAGGTATTTGCGCGGCAGTTTCTTGACCCGCTGTCGGTAGGCGGGCGAGTCCTGCAGCATGCGCGGCAGATGGCGTATCAGAGCCTGGCGGAAAGGGGGCCGCAGGCACAGTTCGGGGCGGGCCGTAAAAAAATCAAACAGTCGGGAATAAAAGCTGTTGATATTCTGGCTGATGGTCTCGGATATGTCCGTAAACAACTGCGTTCCACCCGACTCCTTGTGCCGGCGCAGTATAAGGCGCGCCTCATCGCCCGCCCGTTTTTCCAGGATCTTCAGGACATCGCCGACATAGCGTTCCTTCTGCTCCCGAAACTCCCCTTCGGTCAGCAGCAGATTGGCGATGATCTCGTAGGATGAGGATATGACCCCGCACTTGTTGGCCGAAGCGTCACGCATGATCACGATACCGCTCTGCTGCAACTGCAACCGCGCTTCAGGCGTAATGAACGAATTGGCCCCCTCTACGATGACTTTCGAGGAGGGAAGGCCGTCATCGTCCAGAAAGGAGCGCCAGTTCAGGCCGTCAATCGTCTCGGGCCTCCCGCCGGCCGGGATAAACAGATCGGCCTTGACCGAGAAGACCAGGCTGCCGTAGAGACGGTTGAAATCGTCGGCATCCAGCCACTCTTCTAGCAGGCCAGTCGAACTGCGGCTGACCTGACGATGGGATTCCCGGAGCCCTTCCAGCCGCCGGCCGCTGCGGTAAATCATCCAGCCCCCCTCGCCGAGAAACTGGGGGTTGAAGGCATCCAGATCGCGGGCCAGAACAATGCGACCGAGTTCGCCATGATTGATGCCGTTCGGATCGTACAGCGCGGCGGTCCCGTCCAGAATCAGCACCACCTGCATAGCCGGGCAGCGCTCCAGCATGATCCGCAGCGAATTGCCGGCCACGTCGCCGTTCGGTCCGCCGGTCATCTTCAGCGTGAACGGGTCTCGTCGCATATCGATCCCCAGCACTTCGGCCATCGTGATTTCGGCAAACGTGACGACACCGGTGGAGGTGACGCCGTAATGCTTGTGATTGATGCCGAAACGCTTGCTGGACATTATGCCGAACCCCAGAATATAGCCGCGCCTCTGCGACAGGGCTGCAATCGCTTCAATCATGCCGTCGTGCATATTCTCGTCCGGGCCGATTTCGATCGGTTCGTCATCGCCGTAATAGTCCACCACCCGCCGATTTCTGGCCTTTCCCCGTTCGGTAACGAAGATATCCAGAAAAGCGTTGGCGATTCCGTACTGCAGCTTGTAAAGTCGGCAGTTTTCAACCTCGCCGCCAGCCTGTTCCAGATCGGAGGCATCCAGCACCAACACCATCTTGGAGCCCCCTTCGTAGATGTCCTTGTTCTTCAGGTGCTGGGTATGGGCCAGGACATACACCTCGCGGAAGACCGTATTGGCTGCGGTAATGTAGTCATCGGCGCTGCGGGCGATAATGGTGCGCCACCCGCCCCGGGCGATATCGGAAAAGCCGATGTGGTAGCCGGCGCCAAAGCGGCTGAAGAAAAAGGTTATCCTGAAGGGGAGCGCCTCGGGAAGATCAGCGGTGAACTCCTTGCCCAGCTGCCGCAGATACGCCGGATCAAGCCGGAAAGCCAGGGCCTGTTTCTCCACTACAAAAAAGTTGGTCTTGAGCGTGTGGGTTACAAACAGCAGGCAGCAGCGATAGATGGCCCGACGGATATCATCCAGCCAGCGGTGCCCGGTGTTGTAGCGCTCAACCGCTTCCCGTGCTTCAGCCAGGGCCAGCTTGCAGAGCGCTTCCCGGTCAGCCGGATCGGGGTCGAAGCGCAGCCGGAACAGCCGGATCAGCTGCTGCGACATCTCGGGATGATCATAAAAGGCGGTCTGGAAATCTTCCAGCCCGAAACGGTCCGGCTGGCCATGGGCCAGCGTGGTGTGACAAAACCCGATAAAGGCATCGACCAGTGCCGCATCTTCGCCGGATAACAGTCCTTCTGCCACATAATCCCGGTACGCCGGTGAAGATGTGGAGATGATCTGGGTCGTGCAGAGTTCCCTTTTCAGACGGTCAGCCAGTTCGGAAGCGGGATCGATGGCTTCTTCCCTGCGGCCGATGACGTAAAACGCTCCCAGAAAATAGGGATGAATACCGTTGGAGATGGTCAGGCAGTAGGCCCGGCGAATGCCGACCTCCAGGCGATTGAAGACCTCCAGCAGCTGCAGCAGGAATTCTTCACGGGGAGGATTGCCGACCGCGAACAGCAGCCTGGTTTCGCTGCGCCCTTCTCTTTGAACCTGGGAAAGATCCAGAAACAGACCGCCTGCGGCGTTGCTCCTGTCAAACAGCCAGACCAGATAGGCCGTGCGCGACGGCGGCGACATGCGGATATAGTTTTCGTTGTTCAGCCAGAGGATTTTCAGCAGCCGTTCAAGTTTCTTCAGATCGAAGTCGGGAAATGAAATCCGCAGCTCGGCCCGCACCCGGCGCAATAGCGCGACCGGAATGTCGACACTCCGCTGCAGGTCGATCTCATTGTTGGGGCGCAGATCGAACTCGAAACGCTGCACCTCCAATTCGCTTTCCATAGCGGGCATGGCCGCGTTGGAGTGGGAAAACATGGCGTAGGAGATCTGACGGTCGCCGATCCGGCGTAATGTCTTATACAGTGAGCCGGGTTGGTTGACGCAGGCGATCACCAGCCGCTTATCCTGATCGGTCAGGATCAGATGGCGATTGTCCCGCAAACGATCCATTTCACGGGCTAGGGCCGCCAGGGCATCCTGCTCGTCTTCCATGGCCATGAAAAAGAAAGGGCTCATATGCTGCTGCAGCCAGGCGGCGTTCTGTTCTGCGGCAGTTTTCAGCTCACGGGCGTTGCGGCGGACGATCGATGTCAGATTCATGAAGAGACTCCTGGGAACAGGTGATAACATGCCTGATTATAATCACAAATCCGCAATCGGCAAAGTTTTACTGTAAATAAAAAATCGACAAAGCTTTTCTTGACCGTATACAGCTGAATTGCTATAGTCGCGGCGTTTAAATCCACCCCCAGGCTTCTATCGAAGGGAGTTCAGTGAAACTGGAACGCGGTTGCACCCAGGTATACACCGGCAACGGCAAAGGCAAAACGACCGCCTCGCTCGGACTGGCGCTGCGGGCGGTGGGGCGCGGTCTGAAGGTCTGCGTATTCCAGTTCATCAAAGGGGGCGGCCCCTACGGCGAGCACTTGATCGCCGACAAGCTGGCGCCGTTCTTTACGATCATTCAGACCGGACGACCGGGCTGGGTAAACACCAAGGACATACGCGAGGATCGTCTGCTGGCGCAGGATGCATTGCAGCAGGCCCGACACCTTTTGATCTCCGGCGAATATGACCTCTTTATCTGCGATGAGATCAACGGCGCTGTCGGATTCGGCTTGATCGATGTGGAGCAGGTGCTGGAACTGATCGCGCTTCGTCCGGAAAAAACCGAACTGGTATTGACCGGCCGCAACGCCGATGAAAAGATCATCGCAGCGGCCGATCTGGTAACCGAGATGCGCGAAATCAAGCATTACTACACGGCTGGTGTTCCGGCCAGAACCGGGATAGAGATGTAATTCCAGTTCCATATCAAAGCCCTATCTTCGTTAGCTCGTTGTTCGGCTACTCAACGTACTGAAAGGTACGCCTCGCAGCCTCACTCCTTGCCGCCTTGATATCATCTTTGATCTGGAATCGGTATAAGGCATAATCAAGATTCGAGTTTGATTGTAACAATACAAGAAGGAGGAATTGAAATGTCTGAAAGAACATTACGCATACTGGTGGGAAAACCGGGCCTGGACGGCCATGACCGCGGCGCTAAAATCATCGCCCGAGCCTTCCGCGATGCCGGTTTCGAAGTCATTTACACCGGCCTGCACCAGACCCCGGAGCAGATCGTTGCCGCCGCGATCCAGGAAGACGTGGACTGCGTCGGCCTTTCGATCCTGTCCGGCGCCCACAACACTCTGCTACCCAGGGTCACCCAGCTCTTCAAGGAAAAAGGGGCCGGCGACATCAAGGTTTTCGGCGGCGGCGTGATCCCCGAGGACGACATCCCTTCGCTGAAAGCCGCCGGCATCAGCGAGGTATTCACCCCCGGGACTTCGACCGAAGAGATCGTCGGCTGGGTCAGGAGCAACATTCAGCCCAGAGCATAACCGTTTGAAAAACCGTCACATTCACTGCGCGGCTGACAGTTATGAAGCTTTAATAACAACACGCGGGGTCAACATGCGTTGACCCCGTTTTTTCATTCAACCATGAAGCACCTGCTCCTGATCATACGCTACACTTGGGCCGCTCCGGCAAGCGCAATCGGACTTTTACTCCTGGCTGGCGCTCTCTGCCTGGGTGCCACCTGCCGCGTGGTTGACGGGGTGGCTGAAGTTGCCGGTGGGCGGGTTTCCCGGATTTTTCCGTTTTTGCCCCGCATCTGCCACTTTGAAGCCATCACCTTCGGCCATGTGGTCGTGGGCCTAGATCACGGCCTCCTCACGCTTCTCCGCCCCCACGAACACGCCCACGTCCGCCAGTACGAGCGCTGGGGCATTCTCTTCATACCCCTCTACCTCTGCTCAAGCGCCCTGCAACTGCTGTCTGGCCGCAATCCCTATCTGCACAACCGCTTCGAAAAGGAAGCATTTGCCAAAGCCGCCACGGTTTCGGGCATCTTTCATGCAGACCGCACAACGTCAGAGACCAGCGAATCGGCGCCGGAGACTCCCGTCCCAGGGGACTCAACGGCGACACGGCGCGGTTGACACCGCCGAACAACGGCTTCCCGGCACTGTAGAACAACTATATTTTGACGGCTTTTACAGCCCCCAGTCTGCCTGATGACGGTCAATGGTCAGTGTTATGGCCTGACACGGCCCCCAAATCCTGCGGCAGGATGTTACGAATTTAAAAATCGTGTCAAATCACCTTGACAGAAACCGTGTTACCAATGTAAATAACGTGCCACTCGTATAGACACCCTGATACGTAAACCCGCCGGGTAATCAATCCATTTGACAAGAGGTGCTCGCATATGAAACTGAAAACCGGCCTGACAGTCTGTACATTCGCATTGCTGGCATCGTCAGCCGGCATCTGCTTTGCCGCCCACCCGCTGATCAGTGATGACGCCGGGGTTCTGGGAAAAGGAACCATTCAGGGCGAGCTGAACGGCGACATCAGCTACGACAAGAAAACCGTCAACGGCTCAACCACGAAAACCAATGGCGCCCAGCTGGCGGCAACCATCGGCGTCGGGGCCACCGACACGCTTGACCTGGTATTCGGCCTGACCCGCCCCTGGGGCAGCGGCAGCACCGACGGGGTTTTATTCAACGATGCCGGCTCAACGGATTTTGCTTTGACGATGAAGTGGCAGGTGCTTCTGCATGAAGGGTTCAGCATTGCCGTCAAGCCTCAATTCGGCTACAGCTATGCCGTCGGCCAGAAAGATGACCATACCCTGTCGTATGGGGCCGGACTGGTACTCTCCAAAGAATTCGAACGACTGGCGCTTCACCTGAATGCCGGCTATGTCTACAACGACTACAACCGGGCGGACGTTCGCGATGCCTGCCGGGAGGGCATCGGCAGCTTTTCATTGGCGGCAACCTACAAGGTCGTCGAGCACATGAAGCTGGCGGCCGACATCGGAGCAAGCACCAGCGCCGATAAAAGCAGCAACGAAATGCCGATTTTCGGACTGGTGGGGTTTATTCATAACGTAGAAAACCACACCCTGCGGGTGTGGTCATGTGGACTGGCTATGCCGGTCCCGTATGGGTCTGGCTGATAAAGCCGCTCACTGCTATCCTTTCAACGAGTTGTTGCCGCAA
>JAJZRX010000092.1 GCA_021850095.1 Deltaproteobacteria bacterium | reverse complement strand
TAAGGTAATCAGTCACAGGGCCTATGGATTCAGAACAGCAAAGAACTTTATTCTCAACCTGTATCACTGCATGGGCAATCTAGACATGCCAACTACTTTGCACAGATTTGTGTGAGGAACCTAAAAAGGGAACCTGATGCCAGGTTCCCTTTTTACTCCCCGATTGCAATTAGTCTCATTCAACCAAGATGAGCATTGTTATTTTTGGTACGGTTGGAAAGTATCGTCGAATCCAGCATCTCTCCGCAGCAGGTGCACTTCCAGGCATCAAACGAGCGAACAAAATCGTAGAACTTCTCGGTAAACATCCGTCCTTTGCAACGTGGGCAATGCATATAAACCCTCCTGGAATGCCAGTTTAGTAAAATCCATTGCGGGTTCTACTTCATCATCTGTGCCAATTTCAAACCGAAGAGTGCACGCATAGCAACATTCAAAATAAAAAACAATCTAATCGGGGACTTAGAAATACATAATTATCGCCTTATACTTTTCAGGTCCGATACCTTCCACCTCCAGCAACTGCTCTACCCGCATTGTTCCGCCATTTCTTTGACGGTATTCAACGATACGCTGCGCAACATACGGACCTATCCCGGGCAGCGCATCAAAATCAGCAACGCTCATACCGTTAAGATCAAGCTTCATCCCCAGAATCATGCGTTCTCTGGCGGGGATGCTGCCGATCGTGATCAGGCCGACTGCATCCTTGCGGACAGTGACATGAAGGTGGTCTCCGCCCGAGAGGGGGCGCGCTCCTCCGTCGGCCGATGTCAGCCGCCGGTAAGGACGCAGCGGCGCCGCCATTTTTATGGCGTCATCCGCCATTTTATTGGCGGATGACCTATAAAGACCCGGCTGGCGGACATCACCACTGATTCTGATCAGGTTGACCGGGCTGGAAACAACGGAAAAAGCCGTGTCAACGGATTTTGGCCCGCCGACACGGCTTTTCATGACAAACGGCAGAGAAATCAGTATCGCCAAAACAATGATAACGATTCTCTGCATCAGATGAGTCCTATCCTAATCCTCCGATTTATGCAGCTTGTAATCGATACTGTCGATCAGGGCCTGGTAGGATGCATCAATGATATTGTCGGAAACGCCGACCGTACCCCAACGGGCATGCTTGTCGCCCGACTCGATCAGAACCCGGGTGGAGGAGGCCGTGCCCTGGCCGGCCGGCAGTACGCGCACCTTGTAGTCCAGCAGCTTGACCTCCTTCAGTTTGGGGTAAAACTTTTCCAGCGCCTTGCGGATGGCATTATCGAGAGCATTGACCGGGCCATTGCCTTCGGCGGCGGTATGCTCGACCTTGCCGCCGACCTTGACCATGATGGTCGCCTCGGCAACCGGTTTCTGATCCTCGCCGCGTTTTTCATCGATAACGCGGAAACCCAGGACGGTGAAGAACTTTTTGTGACTTCCCAGGGCCTTTTTCATCAGCAGTTCGAAGGAAGCCTCGGCCCCCTCGAACTGGTAACCGCGGTTTTCCATCTCCTTGATATTGTCCAGGATCTCCAGCGTGACCGGATCTTTGCTGTCCAGATTGATATTGAATTCCTCAGCTTTGGCAAGAATATTGGAACGTCCGGACAGATCCGAAATCAGTACGCGGGTGCAGTTGCCCACCAGCTCGGGCCGCATATGCTCGTAGGTTTCGGGATGGCGCTGGATGGCGCTGACATGCACCCCGCCTTTGTGGGCAAAAGCCGAATTGCCGACATAGGCCTGGTGCTTGTTGGGGGAGATATTGGCCAGTTCGTAAACGAAGCGCGACACATCACGCAGATGGCGCATCTGCTCGTCAGTGATGCACTCTTTTTTCATCTTGGCTTTCAGCGCCGGAATGATCGAACAGAGATTGGCATTGCCGCAGCGCTCGCCGAATCCGTTGATCGTGCCCTGCACCTGGACGATGCCCTGCTCCACGGCGTGCAGTGAGTTGGCCACCGCACACTCGGAATCATTGTGGGTGTGAATGCCGAGAGGCGTCTTGATGTGGGTCTTGACGGTCTTGATGATCTCGGCCACTTCAAACGGCATGCTGCCGCCATTGGTGTCGCAGAGAATGATGCAGTCGACCCCGGCTTGCTCGGCAGCCTGGAGGGTCTTTATGGCGTATTCGGGATTGGCCTTGTAGCCGTCAAAGAAATGCTCGGCGTCATAAAACACTTCCGGCGCATTTTTTTTGAGATATTCCAGCGAGTCGAAGATCAGCTCGAGGTTTTCCTCCAGCGAAATCCGCAGCGCCTCACGCACGTGAAAATCCCAGGTTTTACCGAATATCGTGATTGCATCCGGCTCGGCTTTCACCAGGGTAATGATATTGCTGTCCTTGTCAGGTGTTACCTTGGCGCGGCGGGTGGAACCAAAAGCGGCAATCTTGGCCTGCTGAAGCTTCTCTTTTTTGATCTCCTTGAAAAAGGCCACATCCTTGGGATTACTGCCCGGCCAGCCACCCTCGATATAATTGATGCCCAGCTCATCCAGCTTGTGGGCAATCCGGATCTTGTCCTCCAACAAAAAAGAAATATCCTCAGCCTGAGTACCATCCCTCAGGGTTGTATCATACAGCTTGACAAGACTCATGCCTGACCTCCACGGAAAAATTGAATACTGGTAGAAAACCCTGTTTTGCAAATGAGTTGTTCTTGTACCGGTTTGAGCTGAAAAAATCAACCAGTTTGAGGAGCTTGCGCCTGCAGACAAGTGTGCAGCGAAAGCCTTAACAGGACTCGCAGATGCAGCCGCGAAGCAGGTGGTGGGCACAGCGACATGTTCCGGAGCCAGGCCCGCACTTGTCTTATGTTTCAGGAAAAAATCTCATCGAGAGTATCGAAGTCGAAGGACTGTTCTGCCAGGCTGCGAACCAGCGCCAGTTTTTCGGTATCTTCGGCGGTCAGCTTGGAAACGTCTTCGGTGATGATGCGGTACAATTCCGAGGTGGAGTGTTTATCAGTACGCAGATAGGGGATGTTGCTGCGGTCGAGAATCTGCTGGGTAATTTGGCCGACCGGCAGTATTCCGGGAATCAGCAGGCCGGCGATCTTGCTGCGGTAATCCGGCAGCTGGTACAGATTGGCCATTGTCACCAGCAGTTCGTCGCGGCTGCTGGTGACAATCAGGAAAGTGGAATCCTTGAGGATTTCGGCCACCCGCTGGGTTGAAGCGGCGCCGATCTGGACATGATTGATGATGCGCAGGGAATCGCGCTTGTTGCCGTGCAGCGGCAATCCCAGCAGGTTGGCGATACGCCGCAGGGTCGGGTTGGCCAGCACCGGCTGATAATCAAAACCGGCCAGCACCCGGAAAGACTCATCGGCAAAACAGCGCCGCAGATAATCCAGGGTCATGTCGCGCTTCTCGGGGATCAGCTTGTTGGCCAGAATGGCCCGCACCTCAACCCCTTCTTTTTCAAACAGGGCCAGGTTCATGTAGACCGAATCAACCACGTTGCCGAGACCGCCACCGGTCACCATCAAAACCGGCGCGTTCAGCAGGCGGGCTATGCGGGCATTGGAAAGTTTCAGGATCGAGCCGACACCAACATGGCCGGCCCCTTCAATGATCAGGAAATCACACTTTTTTTCCAGTTCGTGGCAGGCTTCCAGGATTCGTTGAGTCAGTTCGTCAGACGAAATCACACCATCCACCACCTGGCGCGTCGAACCGGGATGCAGCACGACCGGCGACATATGGCGCAGATCTTTGCCCAGACCGTAAACCTGCGCAATCAGGGCGGCATCCTTGTCCACCTGCAGGCCATTCAGGGTAGCCGGTTTGGGGCCGATCGGCTTGATAAAAGCGACCCGGCCGTACTTTTTGCGAGCCAGGTGCATCAAAAAAAAGCTGGCAGTGGTTTTACCAATATTTTTTCCGGTGGCAGCAATGAAAATTTTTCGCGCCATAACGTCACCTGTTTTCTTGAAGAAAGGAAGCTTGTCTCTATTTTCCGAAAACTTTTTTCAGCAGTTCGGTTCCCCGGGCGGCCGGGTTGGTTCTGATCTTCTTTTCCTCTTCGCCCAGCATCCGGAAAAGACCGTCAACCGATTTGGTGGTCACATAGTTGTCCAGATCCAGTTCGGCGGTCGGCACAAAGGGAACCTTCTCATATTTTTGAATCAGTTCCTTGTAAGAACGGGAAGTTCCGACTTCGTTCATGCTGGCGGAGACTATCGGCTTGAAGGCCGAAAAGATCTTGTCTCCGGTTTTGCTCCTGAAATACTCGGTGG
The DNA here is from genome assembly GCA_021850095.1 of Deltaproteobacteria bacterium. Taxonomy (GTDB): domain Bacteria; phylum Desulfobacterota; class Desulfuromonadia; order Geobacterales; family Pseudopelobacteraceae; genus JACRCG01. The sequence goes on along the minus strand of JAJZRX010000092.1, from coordinate 6,331 downwards.
CCGCCGTATCGCCCCCTTTGAGGATCTTTCCGGCATCCTCGAAGGACATCTCCTTCAGCGCGGCGCTGAAATAATCCACAGCCTGGGGAGCCGCCTTCTCGGCCGCGCGGTTCATACTGAGCACAAAACCGTCCACTTCCTTCTGAAAACCGATCTTTCCCAGCACATCGGCCACAGTCCTGATTTTTTCCGGCATAAGGATGCGGATGGCCTGGTTACCGTAATATCCGTCGGTGCGGGCAACCGATTTGACGGCCCGATCGGTACCGGTCGCCAGAGCCTCTTTCAAGCCCTTAACAATAGTGCCCTCGTCAAGCGCACTCGCCCCGCCGCTCTCCAGGGCCGGCATTCCTAAACCTTTGCTCAAATCATCAAAAAAACCGGCTTGACAGACAGAAACGGCCAGCGACAGCACTACAAAAGACAGAAGCACTCTTTTCATAACGCCTCCCACTATCTCTTTTTTTATGACCAGCTGCGTTAGATTACTATCATATTGCCGCGGATGACAGTAAATATTTTCCAACCCAGTTTTTGGCGAACTGGTAGGCGGTACGGCCGCAGCGTTTGCTCTTGTCGTGCGACCACTGGATAGCGTCACGTTCCAATTCGCTGCTCCAGGGAATCTGTACGTTGCGCTGACGGGCCTCACGCTCGACTGAAAGCCGCACGGCGTCAAGATAACGATCCTGGGAGAAGGCATAGAAGGCAACCCAGATGCCGAAGCGGTCCGAAAGCGAGACCTTTTCCTCCATCGCTTCGCTCTGCTGCAGCTCTCCACGAACGAACTTTCCGCCGATATGGTCGGATTCATATTCCGGCAGCAGGTGACGGCGGTTGGAGGTGACATAGATCAGCACGTTTTCAGGAGCCGAATACACCGAGCCGTCCAGGGCGCTTTTCAGCATCTTGTAGCTCAATTCGCCGACCTCGAAGGTCAGGTCGTCGCAGAGCAGGATAAAACGATAGGGCTGATTTTCCACGGCGGTGAAGATTTCAGACAGGTAAATCAGATCCTCTTTCTCTACCTGGATGAAGCGCAGCCCCTCGGGGGCGAATTTATTGAGCAGCGCCTTGACCAGCGACGACTTGCCGGAACCGCGCGAGCCCCACAGCAGTGCGTTGTTGGCCGGAAGACCTGCCAGAAACTGGCGGGTGTTGCTGACCATGATTTCTTTCTGCTCGTCAACCCCCAGCAGTTCATCCAGGGTGGTCGTGTCGGTGACCTTGACCGGCTCAAGATAGCCGGAAAACGAATGGCGGCGCCAGTTGGCGGCGGAGCAGTGAGCCCAGTCGATCGGGGCGACCGCTTTGGGCAGAAGCATTTCTACGGAACTTAAGACGCGTTCCAGACGGGCGACAACTTCGGGTTTCAGATTAAGCATGAATACGGATCTCTCTTTGCACAAGGTGGAATGGCGATCAATGCATCTGCCCGGCACAGCAAGAACTTTTAGGGCAAACCTGCCCGAACGGGGCAAAGCAGCCTAACTAACCGGGAAAACGCACTAAAAAGCGGGGTTTCTGTATATGCCATCGGCTTCGATCTTGTCAAAGCAAAAATAGAGCGCTATCCGGCACTTGCTTTTTGCTCCTGTTTTCAGATATATGCCATTGTCTTGCGGGATAGTAAGGCAATCGGCAGATTTTTTCAGGAGAACCAATGAAGATCATTGATAGCATCAGACCGGACAAGCAGTTCATATCGCTGGAGTTTTTCCCGCCCAAGGGTCAGGCCGAATGGCCGGCCTTTTTCCATACCGTGGAGCGCCTGGCCAGACTTGATCCGCTCTTTGCCTCGGTTACCTACGGCGCCGGGGGCAGCACCCACGGCGATTCGCTGGAAATTGTCACCCGACTGCAAAACGAATTCGGCATGGAAACCATGGCCCACCTGACCTGCATCGGCTCAACTCCGGATGAGATTGCAGTTTTTCTGGATGCTCTGAACAGAGCCGGTGTACACAATGTCCTGGCGCTGCGCGGCGATCTGCCCCAGGATCCGGACGCCGATTTTGTCCCTTCGCCGCACCTGCAGTACGCCGGCGACCTGGTCAGCCTGATACGAGCGAGCGATCCCGGAATCGGGATCGGCGTGGCCGGTTATCCGGAAGTCCATCCCGAGGCGCCCGACCCAGAATCGGATCTCGGCTGCCTGAAGCAGAAGCTGGATAACGGGGCCGATTTTGTCATAACCCAGCTGTTTTTTGATAATCAGCTGTATCACGATTTTGTAGGGCGGGCCCGGGTGGCCGGCATCGCCCAGCCGATCATCCCCGGCATCCTGCCGATCGTCAGCCTGAAAGTCATCAAACGGATTATCGGCATGTGCGGAGCGAGCATTCCGGAGGATCTGATGGCAAAACTGGAAGAAGCCGACCAGCGCGGCGGTGCGGCGGCGGTGCAGGAAGTCGGTCTGGAACACGCCCGGAAGCAGGCCCGCCAGCTGCTGGAGGCCGGAGCTCCGGGGGTGCATTTTTACACCCTCAACCGGGCCGAAGTCATTCTGCAGCTCGCCGAAGGGTTATTTAAGTAATCTCTATTCAAGGGCGCAGGCCGGTTATCCCGACCTGCGCCCTTTCTTTGAATAACGCTGCTTCGGTAGTATCCCGGTTTCTTCTTCACTCCCCGCAACCGTCCCGCGATAGCCGCAGTCCGGCGGAAGCCAGCGCAGCGTCCGCACCAGCTCCGGGGTCAGCTTGATGCAGCTGGAGCAAATTTCAAAACGGCGCTCGAAGATCTTGCACTGGCGACTGACGACATCCAGGTAGCGGCAGGGGGTCTGGGTGTAGAAAATATTCCCCCGCTCATCCTCGATCTTTTCAAAGCAGCACATCCCGCAGCGCTTGCAGATGCCGTCCCAGCTTTGATCTTCAGCGCACTCCGTCATTTCCTGTTCTTTCCCCTGTTTGTGCGGATGTTCAGCATATCGGCCAGGGTTCCCATACCCCGGGGAGCGTCATCCGACTGACGGCGGAACTCGGAAAGGGTGGCCTCCTCTTCGGCCGCAGCCCGGGCCGGCCCGGCCGGAACCAGCGACAGACGGCGAGCGGAGCGATCAACACTCTCTATCTTGACTTCCAGTTCATCGCCTTCCTTGAGCACCTCGCGCGGGTGGTTGATCCGTTTTCCGGCTCCCAGCTTTGAGATGTGAATCAAACCGTCCACGCCCGCTTCCAGGCTTACAAAAGCGCCGAAGGTGTCCAGACGCGCCACGCGGCCGGGATGGAACGAACCTTCCGGATATTTGGCGGAGACCTGTTCCCACGGGTCAGCCAGCGTATCCTTGAGGCTCAATCCGATCCGGTCGTTTTCCCGATCGATCTTTTTGATCACGACCTGGACCGTCTGACCGACGCTCAAGACATCGCGCACATCCTTGACCCGGCTCCAGCCGATTTCGGAAATGGGAATCAACCCCTCCAGTCCGCCGATATCGACGAAAGCGCCGAAATCCTGAAGCGAGGTAACCGTGCCGCTGACGGTCATCCCTTCGCTTATGGAAGCCTGGGCCTGATCCTTCAGGCGGCGCTGTTCCTCCTCCAGCAGGGCACGGCGGGAAACGATGATATTGCGCCCTTTTTCACCGTACTCGCTGATCTGGAAGGTCAGGCGTGTGCCGATCAGAGTTTCCGGGTTGTCAACCCGCCGCAGCGCGATCTGGGAATAAGGGCAGAACGCCCGGGCCGTGCCCCCCAGTTTGATCTCGTAGCCCCCCTTGATCTCCTTTTCCACCAATCCTTCCACCGGCACACCCGCCTGCCAGGCTTCCTCCAGCTGCGAACTGCCGGACGCGCCGCCGCCGATCTTGGTGGTAAAGCGCATCTCGCCATGACTGGAGGAAAGGAAATAGGCCGCAACCGTATCCCCCTCCTTGACCGTTACGTTACCGTCCAAATCCAAAAACTCCTTGCGGTCGATAACCCCTTCGCCCTTCTGGCCGGTATCCATGAAAACCCATTCCGGGCTTACCTTCAGAACTAGGCCGGAAACTTTCTGTCCCGGCTCCATCCAGCGGCTTTTCTGCCCGCCGCTCTTCTCGAACAGCTCGGCAAAGCTTTCACCTTCGGTTTCGTCATCAAAGTCCTGCTCAAGCTCTTCATTCTCTAGCATGTTCATCTCCATTTGTTCGTGATGCCGCAATTTATATCAAAGCTCACCCTGCCGGCAAGATTCTTAATGCATTCAGCCACAGGCATCATGTCGTGACGTATCACTTGAGATAGCGCTCGACCGCCCGATTATGCTCTTCGAGTGTTCGGGAAAACTGGTGGGTGCCGTCCTGGCGGGCCACAAAATAAAGGTAATCGCTGCGGGACGGTTTAAGGGCAGCCTGAATGGCACCGCTGCCGGGGTTGCCGATCGGGCCGGGCGGCAGCCCTGGGTTGAGGTAGGTATTATAGGGTGAAGGGCGCTGAATATCCGCCTTGGTTACCTTGCCGGAAAAGGCCCGCACACCGTAGACCGCCGTCGGGTCGCTTTGCAGGGGCATCCCAAGCCGCAAACGGTTATGGAAAACCGAAGAGATCAGCGGTTTTTCTTCAGGAGAAATCGCCTCTTTTTCGATCAGCGACGCCAGCGTAACGATCTCATGTTTCGTCATGCCGCCGGGAGTCCCGCCCTCTGTGGTCAACTCGGCATACTTCTTTTCAAACTGATCGACCATCTGGGCAATCAGCTGCTCTTCGCCGGCGCCACGTAAAAGATTGTAGGTGGCCGGATAAAGATACCCTTCCACGCTCTGCAGCCCACCGCCCAGGCGGGATAACAGCGCCGCATCCCGGCATTTATCCAGAAAGGAATCCTTTTTGAAATAGCCCTTTTGATTCAGCAGTTCTGCCGCCTGATAGATTGAATACCCCTCCGGCAGTGAAAATCTGCGGTAATCGACGTCTCCGGCCACCAGTTTGTTCAGGATTTGGGTCACGGTCATACCGTCGTTGAAACGATAGTCGCCAGCCTGGAGTTTATGCGCCTGCCCCCGCAGACGGGTCAGCAGAACAAAATGCCAGGAACTGCGGATTACTCCACCAGATTTGAGTTCATCGGCCAGTTTACGGATACCGCTGCCGGGCGGGAACGAAATATCACGGGAGACAGAGCCATTGCCGGGAGGGATAAAAAGACAGGTCAGATACCACAGCAGCACCAGCAGCAGGCAGATACGGACCGCGGTCACAAGAAGGAGTTTCGGGGAAACATTGGCGGGAAACATGGCCACATTATGGTGATTATCAAGTTGACAGTCAAGCCCGACTGTACTTCCATCAGCTGAATATAGAAGTGAGCACTGCGGGCATAAAGTTGATCCACCAGTTTTGGGCGGGTTTAGGCGGCGCGAAGTTTTTTGGTTCGTCCGGTTGAGTGCGATGGTGTGCGGTCTGCTCGTTTTGACTGCTCCCTTCCAATATCCAGAAGTGCTTCTGGATGACGGGATGCTACCTGTAAAAGCACACGTGCCGGGCCTTCCGGTTTACGTCGGCCTTGTTCCCAGTTTCTCAATGTTCCAACGCTGATTCCCACGAGGTCTGCAAACTTATCTTGTGAAAGCCCGAATTGCTCACGTAAAGCGCGAACCTCGGTTTCCGGAAATTCAAATGTTCGAGAGGGCTGCATTGTGCCTTTCATTATCTCTGCGCCCTGCTTCACGCTTGCCAGCAGTTCCTGAAAAAGTTCATCATTCATGATATTCCTCCTCAACGATCTTCTTGAGTTGTTTAAGTTGGTCTTGCGTAAGATTCTCCTGCACGTTTTTGGAATACATGAACAACAGCAGAATAGTGCCTCCCGCCGTAAACCAATAGTAGATTACTCTTGCGCCCCCGCTTTTGCCCCGCCCTTCCAAGCCCCATCGTATTTTACGAAGTCCACCGCTACCGGGAATAACTTTCCCCGCATCAGGGCGCTTCAGTAAAGCAGCCTGAAAGAGACGATATTCCTCGTCAGATAGGTTGGATAAAAGCTGTTTGGTAAATATGGGAGTTTCGACAATGATCATGAAGTAACTATACGTCAATGACGCAGTCTATGCAACGGAGAATTTAAAAAAGGGCAGGCGGTTAGCCTGCCCTTACACAAACTGATTGACAGGGTTCAAGGGGATTGAAGCAATTTTGTGACATACCTTTGAATCCCAACGCACCTTTACTGTCAATGTGTAGACCTGACACTCTTGTCATTCCGTCATATTTCGAATTAATTTATTACCTGATTAGCGCCAATCTTCCGCTCGGCGTAATTCGGGTTCCGAAATCCGTTTCGTGTTGACTGATGCTACGACCAAACGCCGCAGCATACCTTTAAGATCAAAGCGACGGTTGAATCGGTACTG
>JAJZRX010000018.1 GCA_021850095.1 Deltaproteobacteria bacterium | reverse complement strand
CCGATCTGACCTGTATCGATATCCCCACAATTCTGCAGTTGGCCCCCTCCCCCGCCTATGTGGTGGATCTGGGGCGCCTGCGCCATAATCTGGCGATTCTGGATGACGTACAGAAGCGCAGCGGCGCCAAAATACTGCTGGCAATGAAAGCCTTTTCCATGTGGAGCGTCTTTCCGCTGATCAGCCGAACCCTGCAGGGCGTCTGCGCCAGCTCCCCCTGGGAGGCGCGTCTGGGGCGCGAGGAATTCGGGCGCGAGGTACACTCCTTTGCGGCGGCCTTCAAGGAAAGCGATGTCGTCGAGCTGCTGCAGATCTCCAACCACCTGGTCTTCAACTCCTTCAACCAGCTGGAGCGCTTCCGGCCACTGTGGGAAAAAGAGCGGGGACGGGTCTCGATCGGCCTGCGGGTCAACCCGGAACATTCCGAAGGGCACACCGAGATCTACGACCCCTGCGCAGTCAACTCGCGTCTCGGTATCCCGGTGGCCGAATTTGAAGGAAGGTCCCTGAGCGGAGTCGAGGGGCTGCACTTCCACACCCTCTGCGAGCAGCTCTTCGAACCGCTGCAACGCACCGCCCGGGTCTTTGAAGAAAAGTTCGGCCAGTTTCTGCCGGATATGAAATGGCTCAATCTGGGGGGCGGCCACCATATCACCCGCCCAGGCTACGATATCGACGGCTTGGTAGAACTGGTCAGATATTTCCGCGAGAAGTACGACCTGGAAGTCTACCTGGAACCGGGCGAGGCGATTGCCATCGGCACCGGTTTGCTGGTGGGCGAAGTGCTGGATGTGGTCAAGAACGGCATGGAAATCGCGATTCTGGATGTGTCCGCCACCTGCCACATGCCTGATATCCTGGAGATGCCCTATCGCCCCGAAATACTGGGCGGCTTTGACGCCGGACAGAAACCGCACACCTACCGCCTGGGCGGGCCTTCCTGTCTGGCCGGCGACATTATCGGCGACTGGTCCTTTGAGCAGCCGCTGAAGCCGGGCGACAAGCTGGCCTTTCTGGACATGGCCCATTACACGATGGTCAAAACCACCACCTTCAACGGCATTCAGCATCCCCACATCTGCACCTTTGATCCACAAGCGGGCGAACTTAACATTGTGCGCAGTTTCGGCTACGAAGATTTCAAACAACGACTTTCATAAGGAAAAACCCACATGGCAATCAACACCAAAATCTGGATGACCGGCTCCCTGGACTGGTTCGGCTATATCGGCAACGAAGAGATGTTTCTGGGACACCGCTCCTTCCCCAACCCGCCCGAAGAGGGCGACACCTGGACCAACGAGGTTGGCGACATGTTCAGGATTACCAACGGAGAAATTGAGCACATCGGCAAGACTGATCCGCCCAAAAAGTATTGGGAATAGCCTGCATGGCTCTGTTATCAATCTGCATGACCGCCGCATGATCTCCCCGCCGCAGATCATCGAAGTAGCCATTCCGCTGTACCTGGACAGAACATTTCACTACCTGGTGCCTGCCCCGCTGCAAGGGCAGGCACTGCCGGGACGCCGGGCTCTGGTTCCCTTCGGGCGCCGGAAAGTGACCGGCTATATCCTGGAAACAACGCCTGAATCCTCAATTGAAAACCTGAAAGAGATCATCGCGGTGCTGGACAGCGAGCCGCTCTGGACCGCCGGCGAGCTGGAGTTTTTCCGCTGGACGGCGGCCTATTACCTGCATCCGCTGGGAGAAGTACTGCGCACGGCCCTGCCGGCCGGCATCAATGTCCGCTCCGCAAAAGACGCCGCCGGAGAGGCCGGCCCCCTGACCGGCGGGAAATCGGTCCGGCGCGAAAAGTACTACCTGCCGGGCCCGACGTCGGAACCCGCGCGCCAACCGGGCGCCCGGGCACAGGAAATCCTGACCTTCATTCACGAAACCGGGGAGAGCCAGGCCTCCCTGCTCCGCAAACGTTTCGGAAACTGTTCCCCGCAGCTCAAGCGACTGACCGAACTGGGGCTGCTGACGATGCAGGAACGCGAGGTATACCGGGACCCCTTCAAGGATTCGGTCTTCGAGCGCGACCAGGCGCGATTGCTGCACAGCCATCAGAAAGCTGCCCTGGATGCGATCACGGCCTGCACAGACCGACGACAGTTCAATGCCTTCCTTTTGTACGGCGTTACCGGCAGCGGCAAAACCGAAGTGTATCTGCAGGCCATCGCCCATGTCCTTCAGCTGGGTCTGAATGCGCTGGTGCTGGTGCCGGAGATCGCCCTGACCCCCCAGCTGACCGGACGTTTCCAGGCCCGCTTCGGCGGGGCGGGGCTGGCAATCCTGCACAGCGGCCTTTCCGACGGCGAGCGCTACGACGAATGGCGCCGCATCCGGCGCGGTCTGGCGCGGATCGTGATCGGGGCCCGCTCGGCCGTGTTCGCCCCGCTGGAACGGATCGGCATCATCATCGTCGATGAAGAGCACGAATCCTCCTTCAAACAATCCGACGGACTGCGCTACAACGCCCGCGACCTGTCACTGGTGCGGGGCAGGATGGAGCAGGCTGCGGTTGTGCTCGGTTCGGCCACGCCGCTGGTGACCAGCATCCACGCCGCCAGCCAGGGCAGGCTGACCCTGTTGGAGCTGCCGGAGCGGGTCGAAAACCGTCCGCTGCCGGTCGTGGAACGGGTCGCCATGAAGGGCATCAAAGAGACCGTCTCGCCCCCCCTGGCCCGGATGCTTAACGAAACGCTGGAGCAGAAGCAGCAGGCGATCGTCTTTCTCAACCGGCGCGGTTTCGCCACCTTTCTGGTCTGCAGCGCCTGCGGGCAGCCGCTTTCCTGCCCCAACTGCTCGGTGACCCTGACCTACCACCGCCAGCGCGGCCAGAGCATCTGCCACTACTGCGACTACGCCGTTCCGGCTCCCGGCACCTGCCCCGCCTGCGACGGAACCGAACTGACCGAACTGGGCGCCGGCACCGAAAAGCTGGAACACGACCTGAAAGAACTGCTGCCCCAGGCGCGCCTGCTGCGCATGGACAGCGACACAACCTCCGGCAAGGGGAGCCACGAACGGCTGCTCTCAAAAATGAGCGACGGTTCGGCCGACATTCTGATCGGCACCCAGATGATCGCCAAGGGGCACGACTTTCCGGGTGTGACCCTGGTGGGGGTCATCAATGCCGAGGCCGGCCTGGGGATGCCCGATTTCCGGGCTGCCGAGCGCACCTTTCAGCTGCTGTCACAGGTCATCGGCCGGGCCGGACGGGGGGAACTGCCAGGGCGGGTGCTGGTTCAGGCCTATGACACCGGGCATTACGCGATCCTGTCCGCCGCCGGACACGACGCAGCCGGGTTTTACCGGCAGGAGCTTGAATTTCGCCAGGAAGCCGGCTATCCCCCCTTTTCGTTCCTGGCCGCAGTGGGCATCTCCGGCATGGCGGAACAGCTGGTGTCCGAACAGGCCGAGCAGTCCGCCCGGCTGCTGATAAAACTGAAGCAGCAGATCGGGGCACGGGTGGAAGTGTTGGGCCCGGCCCAATCTCCGATCTACCGCCTGCGCAGCCGTTACCGCCGTCAGATCCTGCTGAAAGCCGTGACACGCGGCGATCTGCACCGCCTGATCTTGGCCTGGCGGCAGCACTCACGCCCCCCGACAACGGTTCGCATCGCCGTGGACATCGATCCGCTCGATCTGCTGTAAGGAATATTACGGTTTGCAGTTTAGCGATTGTCTGCTACAAATTGAACGTGACCTTCCACAATTCCACCAGTTACGAGGCCAGCGTGTCCGATACCGGCAACCAGCGCTTTGCTGATATAAAACTGCTCTACGTCGAAGACGAAATCTCTACCCGGGAACAGATCACCAGGGTTCTGTCAAACAGAGGCTACCACCTGATCAGCTGCGAAAACGGGCAGGCCGGGCTGGATGCCTATTGCGAGCTGCGTCCGGACATCGTGCTGACCGACATCATGATGCCGGTCATGAACGGGCTTGAAATGTCGCGCCGGATACGGATCTTCGATCCGGAGGCGCAGATCGTCTGCATGACCGCCTTCAGTGAAACCAGCTATCTGATGCAGGCCATCAATATCGGCATCAGCCAGTTCGTGCTCAAACCGGTCGAATTCAGCCGCCTGCTGGCGGCGCTGGATCACTGCCTGCACATCATCGAACTCAAGAAACGGCAGCGCACCCTGGAAGCCGAAGCCCAGCGTTCCAGAAAGCTGGAGGCGATCGGCATCCTGGCCGGCGGCATGGCGCACGACTTTAACAATCTGCTACAGGTCATCCTGGGCTATGTTTCCCTGGCCCGCATGAATGCCGAAGCGGGCAGCAAAACCGCCGAACTGCTGGGAATTGCTGAAAAAAGTACTGAAACTGCACGCCAGCTGGGAAAACGCCTGCTGACCCTGGCCAAGGGGGGCGACGCCGTCATGACACCCACCGATCTGCCACAATTGATCCTGGCCGGACTTGAAGCGGAACTGTTCGGCAGCCCGGTTTCCTACGTCACGGATCTGCCCTCCGATCTGCCGCAACTCCCGGTCGATGCGGCCCAGATCAGACACGTTATTTCGCACCTGACCATCAACGCCCGCGAAGCGATGCCTGAAGGGGGCACACTGCAGGTAAGCGCCGCGCCCTGCACCCTGGCGGCGATGAACGGCCAGGCGCTTGAACCGGGTGAATATCTGCACATCATCTTCAAAGATTTGGGTGTCGGAATTCCGGAAGAAAATCTGTCACGGATTTTTGACCCCTATTTCACCACCAAGGAAATGGGCAGTCAGAAAGGAATGGGGCTGGGATTGGCCATCAGCCACTCGATCATCCGCCACCATCATGGCCAGATCCAGGCCGAGTCCACACCGGGTTCAGGAACCTCCATCCATATCTATCTGCCGTTTTCCCAACCAAACCGTTAAACCTCACAGCACGGACGGATCAGCATGCGTCATGGCGGTATCTACGAAGAGGAAGTGGCCGGCAAGGCCTATGACGGCGCCCTGCTGCGCCGTTTCGTGCGCTATGTGCGCCCCTACCGCAGCGCGATTGCCGCCGTTCTGCTGATCCTGCCGCTGGTGGCCGCCTGTCGCCTGGCCCAACCCTGGATCATTAAACTGGCCATCGACAACCACATTGTCAGCGGCCACATGGCCGGCCTGGAAACGATCGCCCTGGCATTTTTGGGAATCCTGCTGCTGGAATCGCTGCTTTCATTTGTGGAGGTTTACCTGCTGCAGTCGGTCGGCCAGCGCGTCATGGCCGACATGCGTTCCGAACTGTACCGGCACGTCCTGCATCTGCCGGTGACCTGGTTCGACCGGGTGCCGGTCGGCAGCGCCGTAACCCGCCTGACCAGCGATGTGGAGGTGCTGGGGGAGATGTTCGCCTCCGGCATCATCACGATTGTGGGCGATATCCTGCTGCTGATCGGGATCATATCGGTCATGCTCTGGATGAACCTGAAACTGTCACTGGTGACCTTTTCTGTCCTGCCGATCCTGATCTACGTCGCTTATACCTTCCGCCGCCGCATGCGCCAGTCGTTCCGCGAGGTACGCGCCCGGCTGGGGAACCTGAACGCCTTTTTGAACGAATGCATCTCCGGAATCAGCATCATCCAGATCTTTAACCGCGAGAGGGACGAAGAGCGCCGCTTCAGCCAGCTGAACGCCTCCTACCGTGATGCCAATATGCCGGTCATTTTCTGGGACGCCTCGCTCTACGCCCTGGTGGAAGCGCTCTCCTCGATTGCCGTGGCGCTGATCATCTGGTACGGCGGCGGCGAGATCGCCAGGGAGGCCCTGACATTCGGCGTGCTGGTGGCCTTCATCCAGTACATCGAGAAATTTTTCTCGCCGATCCGGGATCTATCCGCCAAATACTCGGTCATGCAGGGCGCCATGGCGGCCCTGGAGCGGATTTTTGCGCTGCTGGATACAAAAACGAGTGAACAGCTGGCAGTGCTCAACGAGCAGACCCCTCACGAACAGGAACCTGCGGAAGAGTTTTCACCGGCTGCGAATACTCCGCTGATCGAATTTCAGGACGTTTCCTTTTCCTATCAGGGCGGCAACGAAATCCTGACCTCCTTCAGCCTGTCGGTGGCCCGAGGGGAGCGGATTGCTCTGGTGGGTGAGAGCGGCGGCGGCAAGACCACCATCACCCGCCTGCTGACCCGCCTGTATGAGATCGAGCGCGGCAGTATCCGCATCGCGGGGCGCGACATCCGCGAGCTGCCGCTGGAAGACGTGCGCAGGCGGGTCGGGGTCGTACTCCAGGATCCCTGTCTGTTTGCCGGCAGCATCGAATTCAACATCTGCCTGGGGGACGAACAGGCTCGCCAGCGCGTGCGCCAGGCGGCCGCCGCAGTCGGCGCTGATCGCTTCATAGAACGGCTGCCGCACGGCTACGAGGAAGAGGTACGTGAGCGCGGCAACAACTTTTCGGCCGGGGAAAAACAATTGATCTCCTTTGCCCGGGCGGTGGCCTTCGATCCGCAGATTCTGGTGCTGGATGAAGCCACCGCCAGCATCGACTCGGCTTCCGAACAGATGATCCAGGAGGGCATCCGCGGCATGATGCAGGGCCGCACCTCACTGGTGATCGCCCATCGCCTCTCCACAATCCGCGACGCGGACCGCATCATCACCATCCACCACGGCATCAAGGCCGAGGAGGGCACCCACCAGCAACTGATGGAAGCCGGCGGGATCTACTTCCGCCTGCACCAGCTGCAGTTCAATGGAATGTAAACACAATCACCCCCTTACGGCAGTTGCATCTCATCTTTAAAGCATGCTACGGTTCTTCCATAGTATCGAACTGACAGGAGCCGGCTATGTGCACCACCTGCGGATGCCCCTCTGATGATCACCATCATCACGATCACAACCATGAACACTCACACCGTCATGAAGGTCACAAGCGCACGGTCATATCCATTGAGGAAGACATCCTCGCCAAGAACAACCGCCTGGCGGAGTTCAATCGCGCCCTTTTCCGCGAGAAGGGCATCTTTGTGCTCAATCTGGTCAGCTCGCCCGGCTCCGGCAAGACGACCCTGCTGGAGCGCACCCTGCAGGATCTTTCGGGAACGCTGCACTTTGCCGTGATCGAAGGGGATCAGCAGACCGACAACGACGCGCAGCGCATCGCCGCCACCGGCGTTCCGGTCCGCCAGATCAACACCGGCGCCGGATGCCACCTGGATGCCCATATGGTCATGCACGGCACCGAAGCGTTCGACCTGGACAAGCTGGACATCCTGATGATCGAAAATGTCGGCAACCTGGTCTGTCCGGCCGCCTTCGATCTGGGGGAGCGGCACAAAGTGGCCGTGCTTTCAGTCACCGAGGGAGAGGACAAACCACTCAAATATCCGCTGATGTTCCGCAACTCGACCGTTATGCTGCTCAACAAAATCGATCTGCTGCCACATCTGGATTTTGATGTGGATAAGTGCAAGCAGGCTGCTCAACGTGTGAATCCGGAGATCATCATCTTCGAGGTCTCGGCCCGTAGCGGTGAAGGGATGCAGGAGTGGTACCAGTGGCTGACAAACGGCGCAAAACACTGATACAGCGCCTCCGCCATATAATCAGCGGCATCGTCCAGGGGGTCGGCTTCCGCCCTTTTGTCTATCGGATAGCACACGAAAACGGATTGACCGGCTGGGTGCGCAACACACCCTCCGGTGTTGAAATGGAGATCCAGGGGGATCAAACTGGACTGGCCGCCTTTGAGCATGCCCTGGCCCATGACCTGCCGCCACTGGCCCTGATCACCTCACACTTCAACGAAGAGATCCCACTCGGCGACGACACCGCCTTCTTTATTCTGCCCAGTAGCGGCGGCGAACCTGCCATTCAGATTGCTCCGGATTCGGCGCTCTGCCCCGACTGCCTGCAGGAGCTGTTCGACCCGGCCAACCGGCGCTACCGCTATCCGTTCATCACCTGCACAAACTGCGGCCCACGCTACAGCATCATCACCGGCATTCCCTATGACCGCCCCAAAACCACCCTGGCCGCCTTCCCGCTCTGTTCAGACTGCCAGCAGGAATACCATGATCCGGCCGACCGGCGCTTCCATGCCCAGCCGATCGCCTGCCCTGCCTGTGGGCCGCAGGTGAAACTGTTCGCTTCCCCCCTCCCGCCAGGTGGTTGGGAAGGGGTCGACTCCCTCCCCAGGAGGGGGAGGATTGGGGAGGAGGAAACTGGTGATTCAGCCATCCGCCAGGCGGTTGAACTGCTTAAGCAGGGCGCAATCCTGGCGGTCAAGGGTATCGGCGGCTACCACCTGGCCGTGGACGCCTGCAATCAGTCGGCGGTTCAACGGCTGCGGGAGCGCAAAAAGCGGGATGAAAAACCCTTTGCCGTCATGGCGGCGGATCTGGCAGCCGCCTGCACACTGGCTGTTATGAATGAGATGGAGCAACGCCTGCTGGCTTCAACGGAAAGTCCGATCGTGATCGTGCGCAAGGTTCACAACTCCCCGCTGTCAGAACAGATCGCGCCTGCCAATGGCTGGGTCGGCCTGATGCTGCCCTACGCTCCGCTGCACCACCTGCTGATGCGGGATAACTTACCGGCCCTGGTCATGACCAGCGGCAACATTTCCGACGAACCGGTCGCTTACGATGACGATGATGCGTTGCAGCGTCTGGCCGCTATCGCCGATTATTTTCTGACCCATGACCGCCCGATCCACATCCGCAGTGACGATTCGGTCATGCGGGTTTTCCAGGGGAAGCCGCTTTTCTACCGTCGCGCCCGCGGTTATGCACCGCGCGCCGTCAGTCTGCCGTTTGTCAGTCGCCCGATCCTGGCCGTAGGAGCCGAGTTGAAAAGTGCCGTCTGCCTGACCAACGGCACTCTGGGCTTTGTGAGTCAGCATATTGGCGACCTACAAAACGGCCCTACCGCTGACTCGTTCCGTCATACGATCGAACATCTGTCTGGCACTCTCGAAATCAAGCCCGAAATGATCGCCTGCGATCTGCATCCGGACTACATTTCAACCCGCTTTGCCGAGGAGAGCGGCCTGCCGCTGGTCAAAGTCCAGCATCACCACGCCCATCTGGCCAGCTGCATGGCCGAGAACGGCCTGCAAGGAACCGTACTGGGAGTGATCCTGGACGGCACCGGCTACGGCAGTGACGGCACAATCTGGGGCGGCGAATTCCTGCTGGGCGGCTATGACGGTTACCAGCGGGCCGCCCACTTCCGGCCGACCCGTCTGCCGGGCGGCGACGCGGCCGTGCGCGAACCGTGGCGCATGGCATTGTCCTACCTGTATTCCGCCATCGGCACGGACGCCTTCAGCATCGATCACCCCCTGGCCGGACGACTGGAAAAGCACGAGCGCCAGCTTTTTGAGCGCATGCTGCAGCGCGGAATCAACTCTCCGTTGACATCCAGCTGCGGCCGCCTTTTCGATGCGGTGGCGGCACTGCTGAATGTACGACATTATGTGTCCTATGAGGGTCAGGCAGCGATCGAGCTGGAAGCGCTGGCGGAAACAGCGGCGAACGAGGAACTTAGTAAGTCCCTCTTGATAAAGGGGGATTTAGGGGGATTTGCATCTGACGTCAAAATAAAATCCCCCCCGCCCCCCCTTTATCAAGGGGGGAGTTATTCATACAGAATCTCATCCAATATAGAAATGCCGCTTCAGCTGGACTTTTCACCACTATTCCCCGAGATCCTGGCCGATCTTGATGCCGGGGTCAGCAGCGCCGTTATCGCGCTGCGTTTCCACGGCACGGTTGCAGCGGCGGTCGTGGAGGTCTGTCTGCGGATCGGTACAGCTACCGGGCTTGAGCGGGTAGTTCTGTCGGGAGGCGTTTTTCAGAATCGTCTTTTGAGTGAAATGGTATATACTGCTCTCTCCGCACACGGCTTCACAGTATTTACCCACCGCCTGCTTCCGCCCAATGACGGCGGCATAGCCCTGGGACAGGCCGCCATCGCGGCCCAGGCCCGATAAGAAAGGATTGCGTACATGTGTCTTGCCGTTCCGATGAAAATCATCAGCAGAGCGGGTGATGAGATTGTTGCCGAAGTGGATGGTGTCCGCAAGGAAGCCAGTGTCATGCTGCTGGGTGAAGAGGTGACCGTGGGCGATTATGTCATCGTGCATGCCGGCTTTGCGATCTCAAAACTGGATCAGGAATATGCCGAGGAAACCCTGCGCATGATGGAGGAGATTTTTTCTCCCGAGGATATGGCATGAAATTTCAGGATGAATTCCGCGACAAGGGACTGGTGCGCAACATGGCCGCCAACATCCGCCGCATGGCTAAGCGCCTGACCGCTCCGGTCAATTTCATGGAGGTCTGCGGCACCCATACCATGTCGATTTACCAGTATGGCCTTCGTTCGCTTTTGCCCGACACTGTACGGCTGGTTTCCGGCCCGGGCTGCCCGGTCTGCGTGACGCCGGTCGGCTACCTGGATCAGGCGTTGTCCTGCGCCGCCGATCCCCGTAACATCGTGGCAACTTTCGGCGATATGCTGCGGGTGCCCGGCAGCCGCTCCTCGCTGATGGAAGAGCGCGCCAGGGGAGCCGACATCCGCATCGTCTATTCGTCGCTGGACGCACTGGCGCTGGCAAAAAACAATCCCGATCGTCAGGTTGTCTTCCTGGGAATCGGCTTCGAGACCACCGCGCCGACCGTGGCGGCCAGCATCCTGGAAGCGGCCCGTCTGGGTTTGGGCAACTACTGCGTGCTGGCCGCGCACAAAACCATGCCGCTGGCGATGGAGATCCTGACCGCTGATCCGGAGCTGAATCTTGGCGGTTACCTCTGCCCGGCCCACGTCAGCACCGTCATCGGCGCTAACGCCTATAAACCTTTGGCTGAGAAGCACCGTATTCCCTGCGTTGTGACCGGATTTGAGCCGGCCGATGTCATGCAGGGCATTGAAATGCTGCTGGCCCAGGTGCTGGCGGGAGAAAGCCGCGTAGAGATCCAGTACAGCCGGGCGGTCAGTTGGGAGGGCAATCCCAAGGCGCAACGGATTCTGGAACTGGTTTTTGAACCGTGCGATGCGGTCTGGCGCGGTTTGGGCAACCTTCCGGGCAGCGGGCTGACGATCCGTCCGGAACTGGCCGCCTTCGACGCCCGAAAGGCACTGAAGCTGGCAGCCGCTGAAGAGCGGGAGAACCCGGCCTGCCGCTGCGGTGAAGTCCTCAAGGGGAAACTAACTCCCCTCGAGTGCCCGCTTTTTGACAAGGCCTGCACACCGGAAACCCCGGTCGGCGCCTGTATGGTTTCCAGCGAAGGAACCTGCGCCGCCGCCCACAGATACGGGAGATAACAGACATGATCACCATGCAGGAATTACGCGAGCACTATCGCTTTGGCGATGAAGATGCCGAACTGCTTAAATCGCTCCAGTCGCTGGCGATTGAAAATCAGGAGAATTTTTCACTGGCGTTTTACGACTACCTCTACGGATTGCCGGATACCGCCGCGATCCTCAACAACAGCAACCGCGAACGATTGCGCGAAATGCATAACCGCTGGTTCATATCGCTGTTCACCGGAGTATACGATAACCATTACCTGAACCACCTGACCCGCATCGGTCATGCCCACGTCAAGGTCGGTCTGGACGTGCACTTCGTCAACGCCGCCATGAATCAAATCCGGCAATTTCTGCTGAACCTGATCGACAGCAACTATTCCGACCGCGAGCATCGCCGCCTGCTGCGCGAAGCGATCGAAAAGATCCTCGACATGAATCTGGATGTTATGAGTTCATCCTATCGCGAGGAAGAGCTTAAAAAGGTTTTTCTGTCGCGCAAGGTCGATTCATTTCTGATCAAAGGCACCGAGCGCTTCACCCACGGCCTGAATCTGGTTCTGGTGCTGGCCCTGGCGGTTGTGTCGATAGCGATCGTGGCCATGTTCGGCTGGGATATCGTGCATGTTTTCCGGGGAGATGTGGAAAAGGGAGTCTTCACCGCGCTCGGCTCGCTGCTGATCCTCTGGATGATGATCGAACTTTTGGACAACGAAATCAAAAACTTGAAGGGAGGTCGCTTCAGCATCCTCGTTTTCATCGGGGTTGTGATTGTCGCCATCATCCGCGAGATACTGATCTCAACTCTGCGGCATGACGATCTGAAGAAACAGGCCTTTCTGGCGGCGACCCTTTTGATCCTGGGCATCGTCTATTACCTGGTTTCGCTGGTCCAGAGGGATCAACCCAAAATATGAACATCTGCAAACATACGTTTTTGAACAGCACTCAAGGAGCCGGCCG
The DNA here is from genome assembly GCA_021850095.1 of Deltaproteobacteria bacterium. Classification (GTDB taxonomy): domain Bacteria; phylum Desulfobacterota; class Desulfuromonadia; order Geobacterales; family Pseudopelobacteraceae; genus JACRCG01. Next base: position 35,753 of record JAJZRX010000018.1, on the reverse strand, counting down.
TTGATCCCCGGAATCCACATGCTGGCCGGATTCAGCCTCGGTTTCCGCCACCGCCGGCAACTTGGCCGTCTGCTGCGCGAAACGCCGGAAAACCAGAGTATTCTTGCGCTTGCCCCGGCTTCGCTGCAGCGTGTGGGAATCAGAGCCCTGGCCCTGGATTTTGACGGCGTGCTGGCACATCACGGTGCCCCCTGCCCAATTCCGGAAACAATCGAATGGCTGAAGACGTGTCAAGAGACCTTTGGCGGTGACAAGATTTTCATACTCTCCAACAAGCCGACCGAAGGACGCCGGCAATGGTTTGCGGAGCATTTCCCCGATTTTCGCTTCATCTCCGGCGTCCGCAAGAAACCGTATCCCGACGGCCTCCAAAAAACCGGCGAACTGGCCGGAGTACCACTGTCCGTGATCCTGATGGTCGACGACCGCCTGCTGACCGGCTGTCTGGCGGCGCTGATGGCCGGAGCCAGGCCCTGTTACATCCGCAATCCCTACGTCTCTTTCCATCACCGCCCCTGTGCCGAACTGTTCTTCATGACGCTGCGCACCTGCGAGCGATTACTCCTGCTGCACATGAACTGATTCATAAAACGTCTGGAAAAATATTGCGGTCAAGTGCCCCACTTATCCTTTACGCCACCTTTTCACCTGTCAATTCAACACTTTAACACTGGCCCCAACACCACAGAAAGATAGATCACCATGCTCGCAAAAAACAGGTTTTACTCAATTTATACGCTTTGGCTGATGATAGTGGTTTTTTCAACCGTAAGCCGCACCGTTTTACTGGTGAAGTCGCTTTCCCAACTGGATCTGAATCCGCTCTTGCTCCTTAAGATTTACGCGGTCGGATTTTTCTTTGATTGTGTGACCTTCGCGTATTGTGCAATACCGTTTGTCCTGCTGGCCGTACTGCTGCCTGACAAGCTGTTTAACAGTTCTTTTTTCAGATACGCTTCCTATGCGGTCGCTTTTGCCCTGACCTACCTGTTGCTCTTCAACGTGGTCGCCGAGTACACCTTTTTCGACGAGTTTGCCACCCGGTTCAATTTTATCGCGGTTGATTATCTGATTTATACCAATGAAGTTATCAGTAACATCAAGGAATCGTATCCGGTCGGCACTATTTTGGCTGTTGTGCTACTTGTGGCGGCGGGTGCTTTTATCCCGGTCAAAAAGCATCTTTCCCGCTCGTTTTCATACGAATCGCATTTCATGGGACGCTTGAAGATCGGCGGTTTTTTGCTCGTTCTGCCGGTACTGTCGTTTGCGGCGGTTGACCTGTCGCTGACCCAGATATCGTCCAACAACTATGCCGATGAATTGGCCGGAAACGGCATCTACTGCCTGTTTTCCGCCTTCAGGAACAATGAACTGGATTTTAACAAGTTCTATCTGTCACAGGACAACAATCAGGCACTGGCACGCTTGAAAAACCTGCTTCAGGAAAGAAACAGTCAATTTACCAGGCCGGACGGTTCATCCATTTCAAGGGTCATTCGGTCCAAAGGAGCTGAAAAACATCTTAACGTGATTCTGGTCATCGAAGAAAGTTTGAGCGCGGAATTTCTGACGGCATTCGGCAACCGGGATGGCCTGACTCCCAACCTGGATAAACTTGCACATGAATCGCTTTTTTTCACCCATCTGTACGCCACCGGAACACGAACTGTGCGCGGCCTGGAGGCCCTGACCCTTTCCATGCCGCCGCTGCCGGGAACGTCGGTTGTCAAGCGCCCTAAAAACGAAAATTTCATGTCTATCGGCTCGGTCATGAAGTCGAAGGGCTACGATAATAAGTTTATATATGCCGGACATGGCTATTTCGACAACATGAACTATTTCTATGCCAACAATGGTTTTAAAACTATCGACCGCACCGACTTTTCCAATAAAGAGATCACCTTTACCAACGCCTGGGGGGTCTGCGACGAAGATCTGTTTTTAAAGGTTATCAGCGAGGCCGACCAATCCTACAGCGGCAAAAAACCGTTTTTCAGTATTGTCATGACGACCTCCAATCACCGCCCCTTCACCTATCCGGACGGCAGGATTGATATACCATCACACAGCGGGCGCAACGGCGGAGTTAAATACGCCGATTACGCCATCGGCCGCTTGCTGGCCGAAGCCAGAAAGAAACCCTGGTTCAAGGACACCGTTTTTGTGATCGTTGCCGATCACTGTGCGTCAAGCGCCGCAAAAATTGCGCTGCCGATAAAAAAATACGAGATTCCGCTCTTCATCTACGCACCTTCGCATATAAAACCGCAGGTGATCGACCGGATGATGAGCCAGATAGATGTTGCGCCAACGGTGCTGGGATTGCTCAACTTCAACTACACCAGCGCATTTATCGGTAAAGATGTTTTGACAAGTGATCCCTGGACAGATCGGGCTTTCATATCAACCTATCAGAAACTTGGCTATATTCAGAATGACAAACTGCTGGTGCTCGGCCCCAAGAAAGAAGCTGAATATTTCAGTTTTACAAGCAAAGACGGCTCAACAACCGGATTGAAACCGCTGGATGAGTTGCTGATGGATGGACTGGCCTACATACAAGGCACAAACTACATCTACAAAAACCGATTGAACCGGTTGTGAATCGGCCTGCAATATGGTGTTCGTTATTGACAGCACACATCGCCTGTGATGTGTTTTCTAACTACATTTGGTGTTCACTTTTTTCAGCTTATATCAGATAGGTTTTAATATTATAACCATGCGTTTGCTCAAAGCGTGGTGTAGCGACATGCCCTGTCTTACCTTTCAACCGTTACTTCCAGCAGCCTGCCGAGTGTCTGTGCCATGTCGGCCAGATGGTAGGGTTTGACGATCATGGCGCTGAAGCCGTAGCTGGTGTAATTGGCCATGACCGGGTCGTTGGAATAGCCGCTGGACACGATCAGCCTGGCTGCGGGGTCTAACTTGAGTATCTCGACCGCCGCCTCCTTGCCACCCATGCCGCCCGGCACGGTCAGATCCATGATCACCGCCCCGAAGGGCATTCCCGCCTGGAGCGCCTCACCGTACATCACCACGGCCTGTTCGCCATTGATGCAGGTCTGCACCTCGTATCCCAACTCCCCCAGCATCTCCGATGTCAGACTCCTGATAATCTCTTCGTCATCCATCACCAGCAGACGGGTGCCACGCTGCCCCCGGGCCGGGGCAGCACCCCGGTCCGCTTCCGGCTCGGACGCCGCTGCTTGGCTGGCCGGCAGCAGCAGCTCAAAGGTGGTGCCCACGCCGGCCTGGGAACGTACGCTGATGTGGCCGCCATGCTTGGCTACGATGGAATGGACCGAGGCCAGCCCCAGGCCGCTGCCCCTGGACTTGGTGGTGAAATAGGGATCAAAGATCCGTTTCTGGTCCTCTTCGCTGATACCGCAGCCGGTATCAGCGAAGTTGAGCCTGACATACTCACCTGCTGCCAGTGACAGGGGATTGGACTCGTCCAGGGTGACATTGTCCCCCCGCATGGTGATCGTCCCCCCGCCCGGCATGGCCTGGGCAGCATTGATGATGATATTGTTGCAGGCCTGGCTGAGCTGACCCTCGTCGGCCTCAATGGCCTTGAGTCCTTCGGGCAGCTCGATCAGGCACTTCACGTTGGAGCCACGCAGCACTAGCGAGGTAGAGGCATTCAGTATCTGCCGCACCGAAAGCGCCTTCTTGATCGGTTGGCTTCCCTTGGCAAAGGTCAAGAGCTGGTAGGCCAGGTCAGTGGCCCGCTGGGAGGCCTTCTCGGCCTCCAGCAGGATCTTGGATGCTCGGTGGGAATCGTCCAGGAACATGCGGGCAAAGGAGATGTTGCCTAGGATACCGGTCAGGACGTTGTTGAAGTCATGGGCGATGCCGCCGGCCAGCACACCCAGGGACTCCAGTTTCTGGACCTTGAGCATCTCGAGCTGCAGCTTCTCGTGCTCCGTGATGTCGGTATTGATTTCCAGCACCCGCAGGATCTGGCCATCATCCTTGCGCTGCAGCACCCAGCGGCTGGCCACCTTTATGCAGTTACCACTGCTGGTAGTATGGGTCAGCTGTCCCTCCCAGTAGCCATCACGCAGCAGGATCTCCTGTATCTCACCGATGTCATTGGGGAAGATCGTCCTCAGCAGCTCATGGGTGCGGCTGCCCATGGCCTGCTCCGGCGGGTAACCGTACATCTCTTGCGCCCCGTGGTTCCAGAAGCGGACCGTCCCGTCCAGGTCTCGCACAATGATGGCGTCGCGGGCCAGGTCGAGCAGCTCGGTTTTTTTGCGCATAGCTTCTTCAACCAGCTTGCGTTCAGTGATGTCACGGAAGATGCCCTGAATGGTCGCCTTGTCAGCAATCCTGGTGACCGCATGCGTGATTTCTACCGGAATCCACTTGCCGCTGTGCGACAGAACGATGGCTTCAGTACTGGGAAATGCCAACGGATCTGCAGCGGCTTTTCTGAACGTTGCCGCAGTCTCCTCCAGCAGCTCGGCCGGATGGAGGGTGGTCTGGTGCTTGCCGATGATCACGCTGCGGGGGGCCTCCAGCATCAGCTCGGCAGCCCGGTTGCAGTTGAGCAGGATACCGGTCTCGGCATCGGCCCAGAAGATGGCGTCCGACGCCCCTTCGAAGATCAGCCTGAACTCTTCTTCACGGTTTTGCAGAGCGAGTTCTGCCTGCCTCTGTTCAGCAATGCTGAGGGACAGTTGCCGGGACATTGCATCAAAGGCCAGCCCCAACTCGCCCAATTCCCCCCCCTTGACCTGCTCAGATACCTTTACATCAAAATCGCCCCGGGCAATCCTGTGGGCAGCCTCCTGCAGGGCAGCAACCTTGTCGAGGATCTGCCGCTTGGAGATGGCTATAGCAAATAGCAGCATAAGTGCCATGACTGATGCCAGAGCACCCAAGTTGATGGCAAAACTCTTGCGGACTTTTACAAGGAGATCATGCTTGCTGACGCCGGTGCGCACATACATGTAGGCGGCCTGTTCGCCCGGTAAGAGCAATCTGTTGTAGACGAAATGACGGCGGATGTTGTCGACACCGGGTGCCTCGAAGCTGCCCTCGCCGGGACCGGCCTGCATGCGCCTGAGCAGGTCGGCACTATCCTGGCTGCCGATCAGGCCCTGATCGTTGGAGGCATACAGGATGGAGCCCTTATGGTCGGTCAGCACAACATTCGAGCTTGATTTAAGCGGGTTCCTATCGAAGATCTGGCGGTATCTGTCAAGTTTGATGGTGACCGCGATCACATCGGTGACCACCCCGGCCTGGTTTTTTACCGGATAACCGAAGCTGAAGATAGGGGTCTGCAGGACCTTGCCGACCGTAAATTCACCCGATGAAAAGCGGCCTGTTGCCAGGGCATTGCGGACGTACCGCCTGTCGGCATAGGAAAGGGACAGCTGTTCAGGCAGGGCGGCAGCCCAGCAGCGGCCTGAGGCGTCCAACAGGAAGATGGTGCCGTACTGCGAACTGCCAGCAACAATCTCCCGCAGGAGTCGACTGACCTCCCGTGCGTCGTGATTGCGGACAGCCGCGGTATGGGACAGAGTGATAGCCAGCTGCTCGGCCCCAGACATCAGGACTCTCTGCTCACTGGAGATCCTGGCTGTCTCTTCGCGGGCAAACGCCACGGCCTGCTTGGTCTCATCTGTGTGCTGCCTGACCATCGTGAAGGCGATGATGCCAAGAAAAGCGGCGGTCATGGCAAGGATCATGGTGATTATTATAGAGCGTAGTGACACTGTACACCTCGCTTATCGGAGAGTCTTTTCTTCCAGCAGCCTGCTGATTTCCCCGTTCTTATGTTCGTATCGTTACCAGCGCCCCTTGATCACGACCGAATCAGACAGTTCATTGGAGTCATCGGACTTCACGGGGAAATGTTCCGCAAGCAACGAACCGATAGCCGCCACGGCCTTCGAAATGCCCTGGGCAGTGTTGCCGGCCTTGATCCCATCAACGATGCATTGCACCATGTCTGGCCAGGTGTTTTCCGGAACGAGAGTGTTGATGCCGCTGCCGGCCAGGACCTGCACCATGCGCTCTTCCAGCGACACCATTATCAGCACTCCGGTTCTGTCTCTGGTATTCTGGATTCCCAACCTGACGAACTCCTTTTCGGCGCGGTGCCGAAGGGCCATTCGCTGTTCACTTTTGGTCAACTGGGGCACCACACTGGATGCGGCCACCACCAGAACGCGGATCTCACCCGAAGTCTTCGCTTCCGCCTTTGCTATGGCATCCGCAATCTCTTCCTTTTGATCGCTGGTCAATGAATCAAAGGCATCTTTGTAGGTCTTCACGTTTTCCCCCTTTCTCCATCAGTCACCGGAATACGAACTACCACAGAGTCGCCGGACAACACCATATAAATTTACACATTCCTGCCCGAATCTAATCCCCGCCAGCAATCAACGTCTACAGTTCTGCTCTTGAGCACTATTCGCTGATTTGAACTCACTTACCTATTGCATTAAATTCAACTAAATGACTAGTATGATTCAGATCGTTTTTCAAGACAGCCTGACTGATATTTTTCATCAGCCGTATTATCAAGGACCCGGCATGAAAACTTACCCGGATAACTCCCCATCCTCTGGCGAGCAGATCACCCCCCGACGGGTCTTTCTCTTCAGCGGTCACATGATCGACGCCCCGGATCGTTCCGAGCCCCGTTTCCCGGCTTCACAGGAAGCGATCGCTGCCCGGGCCATAAATGACACACTCGACACCCTTGGCGCCGGCCCCGAAGACCTGGCTTTCTGCAGCGGGGCCTGCGGCGGAGACATCCTGTTTGCCGAGGCCTGCCTGCAACGGAGGGTGCGTCTGGAGATATGGCTCCCTTTTGTTATCAGCGTCTTCCTGGAGAAATCAGTATCCTTTGCCGGCCAGGGGTGGATCACCCGCTTCCACGCCATCCAGGACAACCCTCTTGCCACCGTCTCCATCATTCCCGACCAAACGGAATTCGCCACCGAGACAGCCAACCCCTATGCGCGCACCAACCTCTGGCTGCTGCAAAGCGCCCTCGCCCGGGGAGAGGAGAAGCTTCATTTCATCTGTCTCTGGAACCGCCAGGGGGGTGATGGCCCCGGCGGTACCGAACAGATGCACGACGAGGTCAAGAAACTGACCGGCCAGGTTCACCTGCTGGATACGAACATACTCTTCACACAAGGAGGAACACCATGACACTCGAAGAAAGAATCAAGAAACCGGGGCAGAAGAAAATTCTGACTCTTGACGGCGGCGGCATCCGCGGAATTATGACCGTGGAGGTGCTGGCCGGAATCGAGGAAACCTTGCGAAAGCGACTGGGCAAGGATGACAAATTTGTCCTGGCCGACTATTTCGACTTCTTCGCCGGCACCAGCACCGGAGCCATCATCGCCGCCTGCCTTTCCCTCGGTATGTCCAGCGCCCAGATCCGCGACTTCTATGTGGCCAGCGGCAAGGAGATGTTCGACAAGGCCTTTCTGCTGAAACGCTTCCGCTACAAGTACGAGGATGAAAAGCTGGCCGGAAAACTCAAGGAGGTCTTTGGCGCCAAAACGACCCTCGGCAGCCCCAAGCTGAAAACCCTGCTGATGATGGTCATGCGCAACGCCACCACCGATTCCCCCTGGCCGCTCTCCAACAACCCCGGCGCCAAGTACAACCAGCCTGATCGAAAAGACTGCAATCTGAACCTCCCGCTCTGGCAGCTGGTACGGGCCAGCACGGCAGCACCGGTCTACTTTCCGCCGGAAGTCATTGACATCAAAACCCACCAGTTCGTCTTTGTGGACGGCGGCATCACCACCTACAACAACCCGGCCTTCCAGGCTTTTCTGATGGCCACCGTGGAACCCTACAACCTCAATTGGGCGGCCGGCCAGGACAAGCTGCTGATCGTCTCGGTCGGCACCGGCACCAGCCCCCAGGCCAATGCCGATCTAGCCCCCGATGATATGAACCTGATCTACAACGCCGGCTCGATTCCCTCGGCCCTGATGTACGCCGCCCTCAACGAGCAGGACTTCCTCTGCCGGACCTTCGGCGCCTGCCTGGCCGGCGATCAGCTTGACCGGGAGGTGGGCGACATGATCGGCAAAAAAGGGCCGGCCATGCCCAAGCTTTTCACCTATCTGCGCTACAACGCCGAACTGAGCCGGGAAGGACTGGACAGCCTGGGGCTGACGAACATAAAACCTGAAAACGTTCAGCAGCTCGACTCGGTGGAGTATATCGCCGAGCTGCAGCGGGTGGGCCGGGCCGTGGTGCAAAAGAAGGTGTGGCCGGAACATTTTGCAGCCTTTGTGTGACAGTCACCCTCTTCTGCTTCACTTCTTCCAATTCACCCATCATGCGCCCGTTTTCACTAACGGGCGCCTCAATTTCCTCTCCCGCTCCAGACCGGATGGCAAAAGTTTCATGTAGGTACTTATAATTACTTTATTTTAAGAGCAACGCCGATTATACTTGTTCTCAACCAGCAAAAGACTGGTCACGACGAGAGGACAGGAACGATGAAAGCGTTCAATCGGCAACCGTCAACAGCCGCTATCCCGCGCACCCCTTTCGATTGGCTTCAGCCCGCCATTCAGCTTCGCGCGCTGCTGCTTTCCCTCCTGCCGCTTTCGGCCCTGATGCGAGCCATCATCGTCACCAATACCCCGCTCGAAAACCCGTCCGCCCCCTACGGCATGGTTTCCTTTCAACTGGCCGGCAGCCTTGACCTCAGCAGGGCCATTATCAACTCCTGGGATCAGCATACGCGGGTCTTGGCAGCCCTGAATCTGGGCGTCGATTACCTCTACATGGTCGCCTATGCTTTCACGATCGGCTTGGCCTGCGTGCTGCTGGCCCGCCGTTTCGCCAACCGCTGGCCGTCACTAACCCAAGCGGGGATATGGCTTTCCTGGGGAATGCTGGTCGCACTGCTGCTCGATGCAACTGAAAACTACTTTCTGATCAGCCTGCTGACGGGAGCACAGCAGGCGTTTTGGCCGCTTCTGGCACGCTGGTGCGCGCTCCCGAAATTCGGCCTGGTTCTGGCCGCGCTGGCTTACCTGGCGCTGGGCGGGGTGGTGGCGCTGATTCTTGCCACAAGAAGGGAACCATCATGAGCAGGTGGCGCAACCTCTTTTTGCTGACATTGATGTTCCTGCTGGCAATGACAGTTTTACCGGCAGGCGCAGCAACGCAAAAAGGATCGGCGGAACAAGCGGTTGACACGCCCTTTAAGCCGAACGTCTTCAGCGGAGCCTGGTTCGAGATCCGCTATCCGGCCGGTTTCAGTGCCAGGCCGTCACTTAAAAGCACAACCGCCGGGGGATACGACAGCGCCGAATTCATCGCTCCGGGCGGAGAGGTTTCCTTCTATGTTTTTGCCCCCCAGTGGGGCGGCAACCCCGCCGACATCGCCCTGATGCCGGAGCGGGAACAGCTGGTTACCGAGCAGCGCCGGCAACTGGCGGATCGCGAGATCCGCTGGTTCACGATCGCGGCCCGGGACGGCAGTTACCGCCGCTCCTATCAGGAAACCGTCGCTCAACAGGGTTCGGTCAGAACGATTCTGGGCATCAAATATCGAAACGAAGAGGCCCGGCTTCGTTATCAGCAAGCCTATCAGCAGTTTCGGAAATCACTGCAGCTTTACGCGGATTAAAGTCAAATCACCTCAAGGAGAACGACACCATGAAAACAGCGGTAGTCAAAATGATTCAGCAAAGCCTGATCAATGAAGGTTTCAAACCGGGCACGGTCGACGGCCAGCTGGGAGACAACAGCTACAAGGCGGTCAACGCCGCCCTGACAAAGCGACAATCTAAACTGCCGGGCGACTGGCCGGGATGGTCGAATCCCCGCAAATCGGTTGCCTATCTGCAGGTGCTGTGCAAAGAGCGCGCGATCGATGTGGGTGACATCGATGGTTTCTGGGGACCCCAGACCGACTACGCCGCCGACACCCTGATGCAGCTCATCCAGACCGGTGAGATGCCCAAACCGTGGCGGGACGAGACCCCGCTGATCGTCAACCCCAATGGTTGGCCGCCGCAGAACGAAGCAGAACTGAACAGCTATTACGGCAAGGTCGGCACCAACCAGGTCTCGCTGGCCCTGCCCTACCCCCACCGCATCGCCTGGGATCTCAAAACGACCATCCGATCCTACCAGTGCAACGCCAAGGTCCATGACAGCGCCAAACGGGTGCTGCAGCGGGTCTTCGACCACTACGGCCTGGAGAAGATCAAGGAGTTGCGCCTGGATCGCTGGGGCGGCTGCCTGAATGTGCGCAAGATGCGGGGCGGCAGCCAGTGGTCGATGCACTCCTGGGGCATCGCCATCGATTACGACCCGGAAGACAACCAGCTGAAATGGGGCCGCGACCGGGCGCTTTTTGCCCGGCCCGATTACGACGCCTGGTGGCGTTTCTGGGAAGAGGAAGGCTGGACCAGCCTCGGCCGCACTAAAAACTACGACTGGATGCATGTGCAGGCGACGAAAAATTAATCCGAAAGGAGCACACCATGCCAATCAAAGCGAACAGCACACGAAACTGGACCATCATGGTCTACCTGGCCGGCGACAACAACCTGGACAGCGCCGGGATGGTCGATCTGAAGGAGATGAAAACCGTTGGCAGCTCCGACCAGATCGCCGTCCTGGCCCAGTTTGACCGGGTTGGAAGCAAGGGAGCCACCACACGCTACTGCCTCAAGAAGGGCACACCGCTCACCAAAGATGCCGTGCAGACGCTGGGTGAAACCAACATGGGCGATCCGAAGGTTCTGGAGGATTTTGTCACCTGGGGAATCACCAACTACCCGGCCGAACATTACCTGCTGGTGCTTTGGAACCATGGCGCCGGCTGGGACGATGCCAACCTGTACCAGGGCGACGTCTTCAGCGGCTCCACTCCGCCCATCAGCCGCAAGCAGCAGCCGGTTGCCACCCGGGGCGCCACCGCCGGCGACAGAGCCTTGCCGCTGGCCCAGGCCCGGGCAGGCATCAGACGCAGCAGCCGGGCCCTCTTCAGCACCACGGTGGCAGCCGCCGTCAAACAGCGCGGGATCGCCTTCGACGACCAGGCCCAGGATTTCCTGGACAACATCGAACTGAAAAAAGTCCTGGCCACCATCAAAAAGAAACTGAAGCGGAAGATCGACATCCTCGGCATGGACGCCTGCCTGATGAGCATGCTGGAAGTGAACTACCAGATGCGCGACCTGGCCGAGTTCAGCGTCGGCTCCGAAGAGACCGAACCGGGCGAAGGCTGGCCCTATGACCGCATACTGAATGCTCTGGCCGCCAAACCGGGCATGACTCCCGAGGAACTTTCCAAAACCATCGTCAGCCAGTATCTGGCATCCTATAAGGCCAGCGACAGCGTCACCCAGTCAGCCGTAAAGATCTCAGCTCTCAAACCGCTGGCCACGGCCGTGGACGGCCTGGCCAGGGCACTGCTAAGCATCCAGACCGACACGACAGCCCGCACCGCACTGATCAACGCCCGGGCCCAGGTCCAGGAGTACAGCCGCCCCTACGACGACTACTGCGATCTGCTCGACCTGTGCGATCTGCTGGATAAAGGGCTTGGCAACGCAGCAGTCAAGGCCGCCTGCGCTTCAGTCAGACAGGCCGCTGCCGCTGCCATCATCGCCAACGGCTACAAGGGACCAGCCGTCGACAATTCCAAGGGGATTTCGATCTACTTCCCCAAACGCAAGCTCTCGCCGCTTTACAAAACGCTGGATTTCACCAAAAAGAACGCCTGGGACGAGTTTCTGGTAGCCTATCTGGCGGGGCTGGGAAGATGAATTTTTGCGAGGTGCTGTATGGCTGAACCGCCCTATGGGGTCATCTGGAACCGCTTGAAAGCCGGCAAAGTCGTGCCCTTCCTGGGAGCCGGGGCCTCCATGGCGAGCCGCCCTGCTGACACGGCCTGGAATCCTGACAGCCCGGCCTTCCTGCCCAGCGGACGGGAGCTTTCGAACTTCCTGGCGGCAGAAACCATGTTCCCCTCCGAGCATCCGGGAGACCGGGACGACCTGGCCAAGGTATCTTCCTACTATGCCGACATCTCCGGACGTCGCACCCTGCGCGAGCGCCTGCGCGAAATCCTCAACCATGCCTACCAACCCGGAGAGCTGCACACCTTTCTGGCCTCCGTGCCGGCCCACCAGGTCATCGTGGCCACCAATTACGACACTTTGCTGGAACAGGCCTTCCGCAAGGCCGGAAAACCCTATGACCTGGTGATCTATCCCGCTGATCGCAAGGACATCGCCAATGCCGTGCTGTGGTGGCCCCACGGCAAATCGGAGCCGATCGTCAAGGCCCCCAACGATCTGGACATGGATCTTGCCACCACCACGGTCATCTTCAAAATGCATGGCACACTGGAGAGCGATACGGACAAATGGGACAACTTTGTCATCACCGAGGAGGATTACGTCGAGTTCCTCTCCCGCATGACCGCCAATACCGCCATTCCCGCCATCTTTTATGATTATTTCCGGGAGCGGAGTTTTCTGTTTCTGGGCTACAGCCTCAGTGACTGGAACTTGAGGGTGATCCTGAAAAATCTCAGTAAATGTTTTTCAGCCAAAAGCAGCGGCACGGATGACGAAGTCCTGCCTTCCTGGGCCATCCAGTTCCATCCATCGGAGCTTTCGCGCAAGCTGTGGGAAAAGCGGAATGTCAGCATTTTCGATCTGACCCTGGATGAGTTTACCCTCAAAATGCTGCAGCAGCAGGGGGGCTAGCATGGCACTTCCCGATTCCTTCTGCCCCTATGTGGGCCTTCAGCCCTACACGGAAGAGGAAAGCGAATTTTTCTTCGGTCGCGAACGTGAGCAGCGCGTCATCTCCTCCAATCTGTTTGCCGCTTCCATTACCGTCCTGTATGGCGCCAGCGGAGTCGGAAAAAGTTCGGTTCTGATGGCCGGTGTCGTGCCGCTCCTGCGCAGCAAACCCCGTACGGCCGTGGTCGTGTTCCGGGATTGGCAACGCCCCGATTTCCTGACCGTGCTCAAGAACGAGTGCCGCAACCGGGTTGAGCAGGCCAGGAAGAAGCCCGTGGAAATCCCTGCAGAAATTCCCCTGGACGAACTGCTGCTCCGCCTCGGGCAGGAATTCGGCGGCACGATCCTGCTGCTGCTGGATCAATTCGAAGAATACTTCCTGTATCACCCCGAATCGGAGTCGAACAACACCTTTGACAGTGAATTTGCCCGGGCGGTAAACCGCGACGATGTTGATGCCAACTTTCTCGTAGCACTGCGGGAGGACGGGCTTTCAAAAATCGACCGCTTCCGGGCCCGCATCCCGAACCTGATGGGAAACCTGCTGCGGCTGAAGCATCTGGACGCCGCCTCCGCCGAAGATGCCATCCGCAAACCACTGGCGGCCTATAATGATCGCCTGGAAAAGGGAAAAACTGCGGTAACGATTGAGGACGGACTGGTCAGCGCGATCATCGAGCAGGTCCGCTCGGGATATGTATCACTGGCCCCATCGGCGGGGGCCGGCCAAGCGCAGAATCCGGAGGACGACAGCACCATCGAGACACCTTTTCTGCAGCTGGTCCTGACCCGGCTCTGGCAGGAGGAATTGGGCAACGATTCCCGATCACTGCGGCTGAATACCCTGCTGAAGCTGGGGGGCGCCCGGGAGATTGTACGCACCCACCTGGATGATGTCATGAAGAAACTGGAGCCGCTTGAGCAGAAGCTGTGCGCCGGGTTCTTCGACCGTCTGGTGACCCCTTCCGGTACAAAGATCGCCTGCCGCCTGGATGATCTGGGCAAATGGGCCGGAGAGCTGGCGGAACAGGTGATCCCGGTGGTGAAAGTCCTTTCGGAAAGCCGCATCCTGCGTACGATCGCCCCTTCCGCCAACCTGCCCGGCACACCGCCCTGTTACGAGATTTTTCATGACGTCCTCGCTCCGGCGGTTCTGGAGTGGCGCCGCAGGTATGTGGAGCAGCAGACACTGGAAGAGATCAGGAGGGAGGAAGAGGAAAAGCGCGATCAGGAACAGGCCGAAAAAGCTCGAGAGCTGGAGCTGGAACACTCCAGGGAGAAGTCGAAGCGGATGCGTATTCTGGCAACAGCAGCCCTGTGCGTCATGACCCTGCTGACCGGATGGACCTTCTATGCCTTCCAGCAACGAACTGAAGCGATCAAGGCGCGAGAACTGGCTGTCGCATCACAGGCCCTGGCCCAGCAACGGCTTCATAAAATCAAGAACAGCATCAAGGTCATCAAGGCGGCTCTTTCGGACGACCCGTTCCAGAATCTGGACGAACTGGCTCAATCAACACCCGAGTTGTTCAACAACAGCATTAAATTCAAGGTTACCTACAAAAGTCTTGGGTATAAAAATCCTGATGGTCGCGAAGTATATACCTTCAAGTGTTTTCCCGATCCCGCTTCGATCCAGGGCGGGAAAGCTTCGATAGCAGCCATAACCTATCGCATGGCCCATCCCAGCTTCAGGGTTCAGCTTGTGGAAACCGGACCGGAAAACAATTTTATGATCTCCTACCCGGGCTGGGGCACCATCAACGTTATCACCATCATAGAATACGCCGACCCGGAAGAAGCACCCACCATCGCGATATTTGATATGGCAAAGGTGCTGACGCCGGAATAAGGCGGCACTGACGTAACGAAGAGCAACCGTTCCGGATTATCATGCAATCCACGGAGGAAAATCATCATGGGTAAAAAACCAACCCTCTTCATCGGGTCATCGTCCGAGGGGCGGCCGGTGGCGGAAGCGATCCAACTGCTTTTGAATGACGATGCCGATGTCACGGTCTGGAATCAGGGCGTTTTCCAATTGAGCAAAGGCTATTTCGAGTCACTCTGCGAAGCGCTGGAGGAATTCGACTTTGCCGTGCTGGTGCTGACACCGGACGATGTCACCCGCAGCCGCAAGCAGCAGGAATCGGCGCCTCGGGACAACGTCGTCTTCGAACTGGGCCTTTTCACCGGAAAACTGGGCCGCGAGCGCAGCTATTTTGTGTACGAAAGCGGGGCGGACCTGAAACTCCCTTCGGATCTGCTGGGCGTCTCGGCGGCAACCTATCGCCTGCATGATTCGGGAAATCTGCAGGCGGCCCTGGGAGCGACCTGCACACGGATACGGCAGCGCATCCGCGAACTGGGCCCGCTCTCCCGCCCCGACCCGGACACACTGGCAGCCCAGGAGCAGCTCAACAGATTCTGTGAAAACGCCAGCGGATACTGGTGGAGCCTCAAACACACCGAAAGCACTGTTCTCGGCTTCGTCAGCATCACCCCCGAGGCGTCCACCAACACCCTCAAAATGTCGGGCAACAACTTCGACACCAACGGGGCCCTGGATTCGCACTGGGAGAGCCTGTCCAGCTGCATCAACCTGTCGGCCAATAAACTTTACTACTACTGGACCGGCTGGCACTCGGCCCGGCCGATGGAACCCTACGAAGGGATCGGCGAGCTGTCGTTCCAGGAGTCCAGCGGACGTTTTGAGACGGCTATCGGCGTTTTCTCCGATACCAACCTGACCGATATGCGCAGCACCACCAGAAAATCTTCCACCTCCAAGCGATGCAGCGAGCAGGATGCCCGGGAGATGCTGTCGGGCGACACCGACCGGATTGCCGCAGTGATCCGGAAGAGACTCAAGCCAAAAGCTTAAGATCGCCACCCTGATCGGTAAGGAGACAACGAAATGGAAGGCATCTTCATCAGTTACCGCCGCGAAGAGAGCGCAGGGCATGCCGGGCGGGTCTACGACCATCTGCGGGAGCGCTTCGGCAGGGAGCGGGTCTTTATGGATGTCTCCGCCATTGAGCCGGGGGTTGATTTCGTCGAGGCCATCGACCAGGCCGTGGGCTCCTGCGCGGTGCTCCTGGTTATCATCGGCCGAAAATGGCTTGACTGCACTGACGCAGCCGGCCGGCGGCGCCTGGACGACCCGAAAGACTTCATCCGCCTTGAAGTCGGAACAGCCCTGCGGCGAAAGATCCGGGTTGTTCCGGTGCTGGTCCAGGACGCGGTCATGCCGGGCGAAGCGGATCTTCCCGACGACCTGAAGCTGCTGGCCCGCCGTAATGCGATCGAGATCAGCGATACCCACTGGGACACGGACCTGGCCCAACTGGTCGAGACCCTGGCCCGGGTTCTGGAGGGAACGGGAGCCGCCCCCCTCACGGGCGGGAGTACTGCCAAAGCGATGCCCGCTCTGCCAAAGAATCGGCTGACCTGGATCATCAGCTCCGTCACCGCCGTGCTGCTGGCTCTGACCGGACTCTTGACCGGGGTCGAGTCGTTTCGAAACAGCTTTGTCAGGCTGTTCAAGGAACCGCCGGCGGTGACAACCACAACCGGCTCTCCTGCGACCGGAAGCAGCGTTCCGCCAGCCGGCCAGGGGCCATCGACATCACCAACGGTCTCCGAGCCGCCGAAAGAGCCGCAGCCAATAGAACCGCCGAAAGCTCCACCGGCCGTCACACAGCAGAAGCCCGCCCCTGAAAAGCTCATCAACGTGCCGGAACTGGCCGGACAATCGCTGACCAGGGCCCGGGCTGACCTCGTGAAAGCCGGGCTGCTGGCAGGCACGATCGAAAAGCGGGCGTCCGACAAGGCGCCCCCGAACACGGTCATTGCGCAATCGCCCAAGGCCGGCACAAAACTGACCAAGGGCAAAAAGGTCAATCTGGTGCTGGCGGTCAGTCCGCAAAAGCCGAAACTGGTGCTGGCCGACAATCCGCCAGAGCCAGAACCGGAACTGGTAACGGTGCCGAACGTGGTGCGGCAGCCATTGGAGCGCGCCGCGCAGATGCTGACTGAGGCAGGGCTGCGGCCAGGTGCCGAGACTCCGCGTCCGACCGACAAGGTGCGCCCCGGAATGGTTCTCGACCAGAAACTTAAAGGGGGCACAAAAGCCAAACGCGGCATTGAGGTGGATCTTCTGATAGCCGCGCAACCCGGAGAAGACGCCACACCGGCTGTAACGCCGGCAGCCCGGAAAGTACTCGCCCGGGGGACAGCGATGGTTAAGCAGACCTATCTGTTTGATCTGGATTCCGGCCAAGCGGTCCGCAACGGGGATGCGGATTTCTGGTTCGAGGCGCAAACGGAAACCGAACGCTACCTGACGCCCAAAAACGGGGCGGCCATCGGCTTCACCCGGGAAAAGGCCATCTACGAAAACTGTTCCAAGGTAAAGCTGACAGAACGGCGCATCCCCATCCAGAGGATAACCGGAAACATCTGCGTCAGGACCAGCAGCGGCAATCTGGCCTCCTTCAAGCTCCGGGAGCCGGTCGGCCCCAGCCCGGGCGTCATGAAAATCAGTTACATAACCTGGGAACGCGACCGCTAGCGATCTGCGCCGCAGCAGGAACAGAGGCATAGTAAAAACGATACTTTCCGTCAAACTCCAGGAGGAAACCGCCATGGCCAGCGACAGCACCCCGATCAAACTCCGCATTCCCGGCACAAAAGTCGATCAAGCAGCTCCGGAAATTCCGGACGAACTGAAAGGTATCTTCAGCATCCAGTCGGTCAAGACCTTCCAGATCAACGCGGCGCGGGAAGGAACCGGCGATGCGCCGGTCATCAAGAGCCATCCCGACGACGTGGTGGAAGTAGAGCTGGAGGACGGCACCCGCTTCTGGACCACCCAGGAGCGTTTCAGGAGCGAGGTTCTGGGTCTCTCCGCCAGCCGCGCCGGTGACGACATCCTGGATCTGCCGGCCGCGCTGCCCGGCCGGAGCGGAACGCGGGGCCTGATCGGCAAGCTGGTCATCAAGACGCTACGCTTCTTCCATATTGATGTTGCCGAGTTCGCCGCAAAGAAAATTGCCACAGCCTGGGAATCACACACCCTCGGCAGGCTGGACGAAGGGCGCGGTCCCGGACTGTACCGCCTCGGCGGCAACGAAGAGCTTTCCCTGAAACGGGTGGAGGGGAGCGTCAGCCTGCCCGGCGACCGCCCCTCCCTGCTCTTCCTGCACGGCACAGCATCGTCCACCGCCGGCAGTTTCGGCAAGCTGTGGAGTGAAAAGCGCCGCCCCCAGCGGATCCAGCTGCTGGCCCCCTACGAAGGACGGATCTTCGGCCTGGAGCACGAATCCCTCAGCCAGAGCCCGATTCACAATGCCATCGCCCTGCTTGAGCGTCTGCCCCCGGAGAGTCGCCTGCACCTGGTTTCCCACTCACGGGGGGGCATGGTTGGCGAACTGCTCTGCCACGCCGGGAGGAGCGGCGCCGGAAGCGAACCCTTCGACGAAGCCGCGCTGCGCTTTTTTGCGGAAAAAGATCCCGAGCAGCTGCGGGGCGATCTGCGCCGACTGAACACCCTGCTGAAAGAGAAACGGGTGCGGGTAGAGCGTTTTGTACGGGTGGCCTGCCCGGCCCGCGGAACAACACTGGCCTCGGGACGTCTCGACATCTACCTGTCACTGCTCTTCAATCTGATCGGCACGTTCAGCACCTTCAAGATGACGCCCGGCAGCATCCTCTACAACATCTTCAGCGAACTGATCATGGCCGTGGCCAAGGAGCGCTCCGATCCGGCGGTACTGCCCGGCATCGAAGCCATGATCCCCTCCTCGCCCCTGGTGGCGCTCCTCAACCGCCCGGATGTGACCCTGAACGGCGAGCTGCGGGTGATCTCCGGCGACATCGAGGGGGAAAGCGTCGTCAGCGCCCTGGGTACGCTGCTGACCGACCCGCTGTATCAGGATGATCACGATCTGGTGGTGAATACCGATGCCATGTTCGGCGGCGCCGAACGGACGGGAGGCTCAGGCTTCATCTTCAGGAGCGGCGGGGATGTGAACCACTTCAGCTACTTTGCCAATGCCGACAGCGCCGAAGGGCTGACAAGGGCCCTGACCCGCAGCGGAGCCGAACAGGACGGCTTTGAGGCCTTCTCGGTGCGTGACAGCGACAGCGGCTCGCCCCCCTACGAACAGCGCAGCGCTGCGGACAGTCTGCCGGTGGTCTTTCTGCTGCCCGGAATCATGGGCAGCCATCTGGCGGTCAATGAAAGCCGGATCTGGCTCGACCCGCTCTCCATCGCCCAGGGCAAGCTGCAGCTGCTGCGCTACGGCACACCCAATCTGGTGACCGCCGAAGCTCCGCTCTGGTCATTCTACGGCGACCTGGTAAAGCACCTGTCCAAAACCCACCAGGTGGTGACATTCCCCTACGACTGGCGGCTTTCAGCCTTCGAGGAGGGGGAGCGTCTGGCCGAAGCCGTCCGCACGTTTCTGGACGAGAGCGAAGCGAGCGGACGACCGGTCAGCTTCGTGGCCCACTCCATGGGGGGGCTGGTGACGCGGGCCATGATTGCCGCGCATCCCGAACTCTGGGAACGGATCAAGGAGCGCGCCGATGCGCGTTTGATCATGCTTGGCGACCCCTGCGGCGGCGGCAGCCATACGGTGGTTCGAATCCTGACCGGGCGCGACGGCCTGATCCGCAGACTGGCCTTGCTGGACAGTACCCATAGCCTGAAAGAGCTGACCGCTATCTTTGCACAGTTTCCCGGCCTGCTGGAGATGCTGCCATCCGGCGGTGAGCTGGATTTCTTCGACCCGGGAGCCTGGCAGTCGCTGGCAACGGCCGATCCCGAAAACGGCACCTGGCAGTCCCCATCGCCCCAGGCGCTGGCGGCGGCCAGGAGTGCACGGCAAAAGCTGCTCGACACCCCGCTTGATCCGGAGCGGGTGGTGTACATCGCCGGTTCTGCAGCTGCCACCCCTTGTGATCTGACCATCGCAGGAGACGGAACGCAGCAGCGGTTGATCTACCACGCCACGGCGCGGGGCGACGGTTTTGTTTCGTGGGGCAGCGGCATCCCGGCCGGCATCCGAACCTGGTATCTGGCGGTTCCCCATGGCGACCTTGCCAACGCCCCGGAGGGTTTTGAGGCGATCAGCGATCTGCTGCGGCAGGGCACGACCAAGCGGCTGCCAACAGCGCCGCCCGAAAATCGCGGCGAAACGGAGCGTTTCATTATGCCGGCCGAGCGGGAAGCGCTCTACCCCGGCTTCGGCGACCTGGCGCGAACGGCGCTGGGGGGCGCCAGAAAAGCCCGGCGCCGCACGCTGGAGTCCAAGATCAAGGTCAGCGTGCGGCACGGCAACCTGGCCTTTGCCAGCCACCCGATCCTGGTGGGGCACTACAAGGGCGATACGATCATCAGCGCCGAGGCCTATCTGGACCAGACCCTGGACGGCCGGCTCAGCGCCCGGCATCACTTGAGGATTTACCCCGGCAAGGACGATACGGCCGAGATTTTTCTCAACCCCGATTGGGAGCGCCTGCAAAAAAGCGACGGCAAACCGGCCGGCGCCATCGTGATCGGCCTCGGCGAAGTCGGTCAGCTTTCTCCCGGCCGGCTGCTGCGGGCCGTCTCCCGCGGGGTGCGCTCCTACTCACTGTCGCGGGCCGAATGTCCCCAGGTCAAGAGCGGTAAAGCGGGCTCGGCCGGCATCAGTTCCCTGCTGGTCGGCACCGGAGCCGGCGGCATCGCGGTGCAAGACGCAGTGGCCGCCATCCTGCGCGGCGTGATCGATGCCAACCGCTACATCGAAGAATCGTGCCACGGCGACTGTGCCCGCATCGAAGAGGTCGAGTTTGTGGAACTGTATGAGGACCGCGCAATCCATGCCGCCAGAACCCTGGCCGGCCTGCGGCGGGTTCCGGAAATAGGCCGCGCCTTTGCGATCGATCCCGACCCGCTGGTAATTCCCTTGGAGGGGGGCATGCGGCGGGCCAGCTTCTCGGAAGACGACCCCTGGTGGCAGCGTATGCAGATCACCGAGGACAAGGAGGCCCGGCTCTCCTTCAACCTGCTGACCGACCGGGCGCGGGCCGAGGTTTACCTGCTGCAGTCCCAGCGCAGCCTGGCCGACCGCTTCATCGAGGAAATGTCCGGGACCACCGCCAGCGACGAGGGTGTCTCCATCACGCTGTTCGAGATGCTGATCCCCAACGAGCTGAAGGAGTACGCCCCCGACCGCCGGGATGTGGTGCTGGTGCTGAACGACGCCGCCGCCCGCTACCCCTGGGAGATGATGCAGGAGCGGCGCCGGGGCGACAGTTCCGTTCACGCCGAAAAACCTCTGGCCGTTCAGGCCGGGATGCTGCGGCAGCTGCTGGTGGAAAAATTTCGCGAGCGGGTGGTGATGGCGCGCGACAAGACCGCCCTGGTGATCGGCAACCCACAGACCAGCTTCACCAATCTACCCAGCGCCGAACAGGAGGCGCACGAGGCGGTCAAAGCGCTGGAGAATGCCGGCTATACCACCACCCGGCTGATTGGTTCCGAAGCAAAAGGGACAACGATCATCAAGGAGCTTTTTGCCCGGGATTACCAGATTGTCCACCTGGCCGGGCACGGCGTGTTTGAATACACTCCGCCGGTGCCGTGCGACAGCTGCGGCCAGAAAACCGACGGATCCCCGATCAGCGGCATGGTCATCGGCGACAACCAGTTTCTGACCGCCGCCCAGATTCGCCAGATGCGTGCGGTGCCGCAGCTGGTCTTTGTGAACTGCTGCCACCTGGGGCATATCGACGACGCCCGGCCGCACCGCAACCTGCCGCCGGACCTGGCCGCCAACCTGGCCACCGAGCTGATCAGGATGGGTGTGCGCTGTGTTGTGGCGGCCGGTTGGGCCGTGCAGGACGACGCCGCGGCACTCTTTGCCGCCACCTTCTACCGCGAGATGCTGAACGGAGCACCCTTCGGCCAGGCTGTTCTGACCGCACGCAAAGCCACCTACGCCGCCCATCCCGATGTCAACACCTGGGGTGCCTACCAGTGCTACGGCGACCCGGACCTGACCCTGGGCAAGGGCGAAGCCTCCCCTTCCTCCGCGGCGCGCAAGACCAGCTATGCGGCTATCTCCGAAGTGATCGTCGATCTGGAGAACATTGCGGCTGCAGCCAAGACGACCCGGGGACCAGCGGTAGCAGCCCATCTGAAGACCATCAGCAACATTCAGCAGAACATACCGCCGGCCTGGCTTGAATCCGGAGCTCTGCAGGCGGCGCTGGGACGAGCCTGCGGCGAGCTGACCCAGTTTGAAGCGGCGATCGGTCATTACAAAAAAGCCCTGGCCGACACCAGGGCGGTCGCACCGATCAAAACAATTGAACAGCTCTGGAATCTGCAGTCACGCTGGGCCCAGGATCTGGCCCAGAGCGACCCGGAACGGGCCCTCGTACTTGTCAGGGAAGCCGAGGACAAACTGACCGAATTGTGCCATGCCATCGGCGAGACGGCAGAGCGGATTTCACTTTTGGGAAGCGTCGCTAAACGGAGGGCGATGATTGCGACCGAAAAAACCGAGAAGCAGGCCGCACTCCACGCTATGTCCGAGCATTACTGCAAGGCCTACAACCTGGGAGTGGAACGGGGAAAGCCGGACTTTTATCCGCTGGGGAACTGTCTGACCGGCCAGGCGCTGGCCTATCTGATCGATGAAAACGAGCAGCTGCCCACCGACTTTTATCTTTCTCTCGACAAGGCCAGGGCGCTGGCGGAGGACGATCGCCAGAAGAATCCGAACTTCTGGAATACCGCCTCGCCGATTGACTGCCGGCTGCTGGGGCACCTGACCGCCGGAGACCTGGCAGATTATAGCGCCGACATCATTGCCGACTACGCCAAGGCCAATAATCTTGGCTCGCCACGGGAATTTGCATCGGTGATCGACCACCTGGACTTCATCAGCATCGTGCTGGCCTCGGCCCCGGAAAACGAAAAACGGCGACAGTTGATGGCAGCCCTGAAGGAGATCCGCCAGGCAACCGAAACGACGGAGGCGGCCGGGAAGGGGAGCAACATAACGCCACCGAAACCGGCGGCAGCTGCTGAACCAAGCTTCCCGATCCGGCTGAAGCGCTCCGCCCCGCCGGCAGCCCCTTCAAGGGGCGAGCAGCAACAACAGCAGCAACAACAGCAACAACAACAGCAACAACAGCAACAACAGCAACAACAGCAGCAACAACAGCAACAACAGCAGCAACAACAGCAACAACAGCAGCAACAGCAACAGCAAGAGGAGCCAACTCCTGTCGGCGCGGAACCGCCCGAGGAACTTGTCCTGAAAATGTCCGGAGCGGCGCCCGAAACGCAAACAGAACTGAAACCGGTGCAGCTGGGAGCTTCAGCTCCCAAACAGACCAAGCCGGGCGGGGAGTTCACCGCCCGCTTTGTGGCCTATGAAAAAGAGTTTGAAAACGAGATCCGCGACCTGCTGACCAAGCTGGCCCCGGCAGCCAACACCGTGCTGGGCATCCAGGAATGCCGCTGGAAAGCGGGCACCCGCGTGACGGTCAAACTTTCCGGACGCGGGCTGACCGTGGATCCGCCCGAGCAGGAGTTCATCTGGCAGGGGGGTCGATCGCTGCTGGATTTCGATGTTAGCGTGGCTGAAGATGCCGAAGAAGAGACTATCCCGCTCAAGTTCGATGTCGCCATCGAGGGGATCGTCGTTGCCCGCCTACGGCTGGAGTTGGAGATAACTGCCAAACCCAGGAAAAAGGGACTGGCGACCGTCAGCGTGCAACCGGCCCGCACCGCCTTCGCCTCCTACTCCTCGGCCGACCGGGATCGGGTTCTGGATCGGGTCGCGGCGGTGCGGATCGCCGCCGGGCTGGACATATTCCTGGACTGCCTCGACTTAAGGCCAAGCGAGGAGTGGAAGCCGCAACTGGATGACGAAATCATAAAACGGGACATATTCCTGTTGTTCTGGTCAGAGCGCGCCAAAGAATCCAAGTGGGTGACCTGGGAGTGGCAGACCGCGTTGAAGGACAAGGGCAAGGAGAATATGCAGATCCACCCGCTGGAGCCGAACGTCAAACCGCCCGAGGAACTTTCGGACCTTCATTTCAGCGATATTTATATGTGGGTACGCAAGGGAAATCAGGCGGCACAGGCGGAGCGTCAGGCGGGCGGAACGAATAATTCATAACGGGCAGTTCGATAAGAGGGAGTACGGAGCAACAGATCAGAAATTTTTCTGCTCACTCTCCTGCGGCCTTCAGGTTATACACCGGCGTCAGTTTTCCAGTCACCTCCACCGTCTCCAGCAGGTACTGCTCGATATCCGCGTATGACTTGTAGGCGAACGAGCTCTCGTCAAAGGTGTTACGACAAAGTGACGTGGAGAAGACATGCTTCATGGAATCCCGGAACTTCTCCATGCTGAATTCACCCTTGTCCAGCCGACGGAACATCTCCATCCGGCCATGCTTGCGCCCGGCCCCGTGGGGGGCGGAAAGGTTGTAGGCGGTATTTCCTTTCCCTATGCCGAGGATGGTGCCGTCGGCCATATTGAGCGGGATGATTACCCGTTCGTCCTTGTGGGCCGAGATTGCTCCCTTGCGGATGATCTGGTCCTTTTCCGAGATGTAATTGTGGACGCTTTCCACCACCTGCCGCTCGTCAAAAAGGATATCGAAGAACGGCAGGATGGCGATGATAATCATTCTGCGGTTGCAGCGGGCATAGGTCTGGGCCAGTGACGCCCACTTCATATACTGGTCGCCGCCAGCACTCAAGGGGAGAAACTCCTGCCCCCTGGGAACCCGGACATTCATCTCCCTGGTCACTTTTCCGGCTTTCTCCTGATAGAACTCCGCCACCCGCTTGCCGAGGTTGCGGGAACCGGAATGGACGATCAGGTGGTAGCCCCCTTCCTCATCCTGGCCGATCTCGATGAAGTGGTTGCCCCCACCCAGGGTGCCGATCTGCCTGATTGCCTGGATATGCTTGCCGATCTTGTTGCCCTGGTAGAATCCCTCTTCGATATGCTCGCACAGTGAAGCAATGGAACGGCGCAGATTCTGCGGCACAGTGAAACGGTCCACGTGCGCCGGGCCGTCGTGCCAGGTCATGCCGAGCGGTATATGATCGCGGATGTGACTGTCCAGAGCCGGAAAGTCGATGTCGCGGATACCGGCCAATGGATGGCAGGCCACGCCGCAGCCGATATCCACACCGACGATGTTGGGGATCACGGCATTTCGGAACTTGCCGGTAAATCCGATCACGCAGCCGGCGCCGGCATGGGCATCCGGCATGATGGAGATAAGGCCATGCAGGGCCGGATGGTTGACGATCTGATGCACCTGCTCGTCGGCCTTGGGATCGAGTTCCTTGGCGTGAATCAGTAACCGGCATTCGGTTTTCTGTAAATTGAACATGCATACCTCCTTATCACAGCTCACACGATTATGGAGGGCGAGCATACTGCCTGCCCATCCCGCAAAGCGGGACATTATGCGCTGTCGCGCATTCGCAGGCAGGATGCCTGCGCTCCATGAGCAAATGCGCTGCTGAAACGCCATTCCCTGGGAAGTTCACACAATCCCGCTTTGACCGGGTTGAATTCGATATATTCGACAGCAGCATTGAATCCCTGCTGATCACGAATGGCCCGGTCAAAATATTCCGTCTGCCAGAACTCGCCTGACCTGCCTATTACCTTGTTGGCCTCCTTGGCTGAATGCGATTTCCAGCTATGGAGGATTTTGCTCAATGTCCACCCTTCCGCCGGAGTGAACAGCACATGCACATGATTAGGCATGACTACCCAGGCATGGAGACAATACCGATCTCCGTCAAAAAAACGGAGAGCATTTTGTGTGATTTCAGCGACATCAGGATTATTAAGCCACTGCGAACCATACCCCTGATCCAGTAGGAGATTCACATGCCGCCGGTATTCCACTCGCCCTTTTTCCTCCGGCATCATGGTAATCCGGTTTTGAATTTCCGTCAGCATCCGGCGGGGCAATGAATCGGCAAGACGGAATGTCACACCCTGGGGGATGCTGCCACCCTCAAAATGTGGCAGCCGGCGTTTGTGCCAGTATGGTTGCTGCTCAACTACCATTCGTTTTTCCTGTCTTCCGTTGAAGATCGGAGGGTAAGCTTCCAGCCTGCCTATCCCGCGAAGCGGGACATTGTGCGCTATCGCGCATTCGCAGGCAGGATGCCCACGCTCCTTTTGTTGGAAGCGAACAGTTCCGGGCCTGGCCGTTCGGCACAGGCGGCAAACCCCCGGAGGCGATCCGCCTGCTCCACCAGTTCCCCGGTGCACACGGAGAGGGTGGCGACTCTTCCGCGGCTACGCACTGCCGGCCTACACTTGCTCGTACGGCAGTGGGAGCGGGGATGGAGGCAGGGGCAATTGGGGGCGCGGAACAGAAAATGAACTCGCGCACATAGCCCCCGTGTTCATATTGGCCGTGCAGGGCTGCTGGCATTTCATCAGGGAACCAATCCCCCTGATTATCCAGCAGGCTCTGCACGGCCCACCTCGCAGGGCAATCTGGAAAGCTTGCAGAGGCAAGACTCACTCCAGCCGTATTACGGCTGGCTTTACTCTCTCAATTGTGGGAATGAAGGTTGCGCATGAATCCAATAGGGCATGGAGTTGGAAGCATCAAAAGACGCTCCTTGTCCGCCTCAGCATGGATCATCCGCTGCCTGATGGTACGATCTGGAGGGCTGTAATTGCCCTCGGATGGTTCACACATCAAGCCCCTCGTTCCCACAATTCAAAGAACAAATCCCGGAGGGTAGGCTTCCAGCCTACCCATCCCGCGAAGCGGGACATTATGCGCTTCGCGCATTCGCAGGTAGGATGCCTGCGCTCCGTTTTACCCCCCCATCCGGGCCGTTACCCCGATGTCACCGCTTCTGGGGTGGGATGGGCACCTCACGATGACAGCGTTTCCACCTGGAGGGGCGACTTCACGCACAACGGCGTGCCATCCCTCATCGATCCTGCTCCTGGACAACAAATTTGCAGGGCATTGGCGGACGCTGACATTGCCAAAGGCAACCGACTTCACGCCCCGTTTGCAAATCTGCTTCTAAGAACCCCGGCGGTAGCCGATTTTCCGCTCTTCAGGTGGAAATCAATCTCTTGAACTCTCTCCGCAAAACCCGATACGGAGAGATTCTTACCTGACGCAACGTCGGGACGCATACCAGGCAGCCGGTCCAACACACCTGCTGCAAATCCCGGTACAGCGGGTTTTTACTGGGCAAACCGCCGGGACGGCATCCCAGGGGTATCAAACCGCCTTTAGTTCTATCTGATTCCTAACTTCTCGAATCTGAGCAATGTTAAGTGGTGCTTGTCTGCTTGTATGCGCAATCCTGTGACACGTAGGGCATAGTGAGACCAGGTCATTAATACAGGTTTTGCGTTCACCTTCAGAAATTGGATTAATGTGATGGCACTCGATAATGTAACCGTTCCCACTTTTCAAATAAAATCCACAAGCTTGACAAGTATAGTTGTCGTTTGCTTTTCTTCGATCCATTATGAGGCTGTTTCTAACCCTGTAAAAGTCCGGGCCATGTTTTCTCATGCCATCAACAACTGAATCCACATCCTGTTCTCTCTTAAAAATACTTTGTAATTGACCATATTGAATTTCGGTCAGATTTCTGTATGGAGCACGACTACTGGCCAAATTTTCTAATCCTTCAATGTTGGCTATAAATTCGATATCAATCTGAGGCTCGAACTTTTTCACACTTTCAGGTACGATATAGCAACTCCACGGGTAAGCGGCTTCTATGTCCGTCTTTACGATTTTCTCAATAAGAAATTCCGCAGTAATTCCTTTGCGGTTTTTGTCATAGAGAAGGATCTTTTTACCGCCACCGACTAATGCTTTTGGCTCACTCGGAAGATTCCAAAGACGATCTGAATTTGCACGTTCGAACAACTCCTTAAGGTACGTATCCGGATATAATCCGCTTGTTGCACCAAACGACAATTTCATAACGATTCCGATGTACTGTGTTGAGTTGTCAATCGTTCCAATAGCTCGCCAAGTATCACGACCCACATGCTCCAAACAACCGTAGATTTTCTCTAACGGCATGAATGCATAGTCGATCTTTTCTAACCCCTTGCTTTTCTCGCCTCGTGACCCTGAAAGCAAATCGTCATCGTCTGACCAGTTACCTTTGTCACGAATAACCTGTTCCACTTTGGTCATTAAAGCTCTTCGTGTGTTAGCGTATCGTTCTTTCTGTAAATTTATTAAAGCCTGACAAAAAGGCAGGTCAGGGTCATTCTCTTCTTTTGGTGAATCGCCAAACCCAACCAGAGAGGAGAAGAAACCATGACCTGCCCAGAGGAGAATAGCACTTTTTATGACGTTTTAAAACTGCTCACTGCCGACGGATTCAATGGCCTGGGCGAAGCAGTACGTCGTCTTATCAACGAGGCCATGCGCCTGGAACGGCAGGGCCATTTGGGTGTCGGCCCGTACGAACGAAGCGAGGATCGCCAGGGTTACGCTAATGGCTATAAGCCCAAGACGGTCAAGACACGAGTAGGGGAATTGACCTTTGCTGTTCCCCAAGTACGAGACGGCGGTTTTTATCCTTCCAGCCTGGATAAGGGAATCCGCTCCGAACGTGCCTTGAAGCTGGCTTTAGCCGAGATGTATGTCCAAGGTGTTTCAACCCGTAGAGTTGCACAAATAACCGAGCAACTCTGTGGATTCGAGGTTTCGTCCAGTCAGGTAAGCCGTGCAGCCCAAGAATTGGATGCCGTTCTTGAACAATGGCGTAACCGGCCATTGGGAGCTTACTCGTATGTTTACCTTGATGCCAGATACGAGAAGGTACGAAACAACGGAGCTGTAGTTAGTTCGGCTGTTCTGGTCGCCATTGGTGTTTCTGAAGCAGGTACCCGCCAGATTCTGGGCACTTCAGTTGCTATTTCAGAGCAAGAAGCACATTGGCGTGATTTCCTCAAACAGCTGCAAGCTCGTGGACTTCATGGAGTAAAGCTATTCATTAGCGATGCGCACGAAGGCCTTAAAGCAGCACGTATAGCAGTTTTTCCCAGTGTTCCATGGCAGCGTTGCCAGTTTCATTTACAGCAGAACGCCCAATCATACGTACCGAAACTGGAGCTTAAAAAGAAAGTTGCCGCCGACATCAGAAGTATTTTTACCGCTCCCTCGGAAGACGAGGCGAAAAGGCTACTGTCTCAACTTCTTGTGAACTACGAAAAGTCGGCACCCCGCCTGGCTGCCTGGGCGGAGGAAAACATTCCTGAAGGGTTCACCGCATTCCAATTTCCGGCTGAACACTGGCGTCGAATCCGGACAAGCAACATTTTGGAACGCATCAACAAGGAGATCCGGCAACGAACTCGTGTCGCAAGTATTTTTCCAAATGACGCATCGTGCCTAAGACTCGTCAGCGCGGTGCTGATGGAAATATCAGAGGACTGGGAAACGGGCCGCGCATACCTCACAATGTAATCATATGGCAAACCCCAAAGAGGGGATGACAAATTTACAGAATGAATGTTGCTTTATCCCGCAACAACGATAAAACGGCACATTATAAAATAGTTTTTTTTGCTATCAGAACCCTCCCCTTTAACAATCCACAACACCGACCGGCTGTATCACCTACCAAAGCTCACTTTACGACTCGCCAGCACCATGCGCCGGCACTGTTCTGCATAAGCGCCCGCAGTCACCCAAGATCGGTTTTATATTTTTATATAAATCTGTTCTATATATGCTTGACATGCACGTCAACGTTATGTATCTTCCAAACAGGGTTACTTTCAGAAAGACTTTCCAATGTTATTTGAAGATATACGGCCAGTTAGCGTTTGAGACTGATCGGCCTAAAGATCGTATATCGTTTACGTAAACAAGATATTCAAATGCCAGAGTATCGATGCAAGCGCACAAGTGGAGAGCCCTCATGACGGCTTACGAAACAGCCCACAGCAGTAAATATGAAATGCAAAGCGCTTCTCTCACCCTGAATCTGCTCGATTTATTAACCGACACCAGGGCGCTGCTGACACTATCCTGGTTTTCAGACCGGCTTGGTATCAGCAAAAACAAGATGTTTCGCCTGCTTGCCACACTTGAGCAGCGGGAGGTCGTGGAAAGGTGCGCCAGCGGCGGCTATCGTTTGGGAGGAATGGCCTTCGCATTAGCACGGCGCATCCTGGCCAGCGAATCGCTTTTAAGCCAGGCCCGGCCAGTCATGGCCGAACTGGCGAAACGGCTTGACGAAGCGGTTTATCTGGCCAGCTACAGCAACGGAACAGCGCTGCTTCAGGACATGATCGACTGCCGCCAGGCCGTAAAAGCGACCTCATTCGTTGGCAGCGCCCTCCCCGGTCTTCAGAAAATAGAAAAACAATCCGCAGCATTGCCGCCCTCGAAACAAAAGCTGATTGCGGGTGTGCAGGTTGCCGAAGAAGCGCTCGACCTCGAAATAACGACTGTTTCCGCAGAATTTGGTGACAGTGGAAATTCGTCTGCCGGCGCCTTGGTCGTACTGGCGCCAAGCTTCAGGATGACTCCCGAACGTATCCGCTCGGACATCGCTCCGGCCCTGCTTGCCGGAGCCCGGCGCCTTTCAGCGCTGCTGGGGAAACCCGATGACCCGGCCAGGGCCGCACCCAAACCGCTTATGAGCCTGGAACATGTCGTTAGCACCAGAAAACTGGAGTTTTTACTGCCGAATAGCCACCGGGACCAGGGCAGTTCTCATCAACCGCACAAGTAAACAATCAAAGGAGGACGCGTGTCATGGAAACAAAAAGGTATAACTGGAGTGAAATTGCGAAGAACCCGAAGTACCTGGAACTGAAGCGCAGAAAAAGGGTGTTTTTGTTCGGCTGGTGGATCGCGGCGTCGATTTATTACTTCTCCTTGCCGCTCCTTTCCGGCTACTTCCCGGCCCTGTTTAAAATCAAGCTGATCGGCGTCATCAACTTCGGTTACCTGTTTATCCTGTCCCAGTTCCTGGTGGCTATCTTTGTGGCAATTTATTACACAAAAGTCGCCAACAATGATTTTGACCGTATGACCGACGAACTACTACAAGAAATCCAATAATAAGGGGGGTGAGACATGTTCGCAAAAATCATTACCGCACTATTTATTACACTTGTCCTGACTTCAGCCGGATTTGCCGAGGAAGCGGCCAAAACGTCCCAAACGCCCGCTGTGGCCGCTTCGTCCACCCCGGCGCTTAATGCGCCGGCCGCAGCTCAAACCGCCGCCAAGCCCGCTGCCGCACCGGCTTCGGGTGTGCCCACCAAGGTCAAGCCCAACCGCGCCATTACCATCACGATGTTCATGGCGATTATCGGGATCACGTTGGGTGTCGTTGTCTGGGCTGCCCGCCAGACCAAATCGGCCGCCGATTTCTACGCCGCCGGAGGCGGCATCACCGGTTTGCAGAACGGCTGGGCCATCGCCGGCGATTACATGTCGGCGGCCTCCTTTCTCGGCATGTCGGGCCTGATTTCACTGTACGGCATAGACGGTTTCATGTACGCGGTCGGTCCGATGTTCTCATTCATCGCGATTCTGCTGGTGATTGCCGAACCGTGCCGCAACGCCGGCAAATTCACGCTGGGCGACATTCTCTCTTTCCGCACCGCCCCCAAACCGGTGCGGGCCGTGGCGGCGATTTCGACCGTCACCGTCTCGCTCTTTTATCTGATCGCCCAGATGGTCGGGGCCGGCAAACTGATGCAGGTGCTGCTGGATATTCCCTACCGCGTGTCGGTGATCGGGGTCGGCGTTCTGATGGTCGGTTATGTCGTCTTCGGCGGCATGAAAGCCACCACCTGGGTTCAGATCATCAAGGCCGGACTGCTGATGACCGGCACCGTCCTGCTGGCGTTTCTGGTTCTGGCAAAGGCCGGCTTCAACCCGATTGGATTCTTCAATGACATCGTCGGCAACCAGCTGGTGCAGGATCATGTCCGGATGAATGTGCTCAAGGACGCCCTGCCCAAACCCGGATTCGATTATGGCCAGCGCTTTATGGAGCCGGGCCTGTTCCTGAAGAATCCGCTTGACCAGATCTCACTCGGCATCGCCTGGGCGCTGGGAGCGGCCGGTCTGCCCCACATCCTGATGCGCTTCTTTACCGTGCCGAGCGCCAAGGAAGCCCGCAAATCGATCGTTATCGCGCTCTTCATCAACAGCTCGTTTTTCTTCCTGATCAACATCATCGGCTTCGGCGCCGCCCTGTACCTGTCTCCCCAGCTGATCAGCTCGGTTGACAAGGGGGGCAACATGGCCACCCTGCTATTGGCCCAGCTCCTGGGCGGCGGCGCCGGCACTCTAGGTGGCGACATGTTCCTGGCCTTCATCTGCGCCGTGGCGTTCGCCACAATTCTGGCGGTCGTATCCGGGCTGGTTCTGGCCGCCTCGGCAGCTATCGCCCATGACGTCTACGTCAATATCGTCATGGACGGCAAGGCCGATCAGCACACCCAGGTCAAGGTGGCCCGCATCACGTCGCTGTTTGTCGGCATCGCCGCAATCGTGATGGGACTGGCGGCCGAGAAGGAAAACGTGGTGGCGCTGGTGGCGCTGGCCTTTGCCGTGGCGGCCTCGGGCAACTTCCCGGCTGTCATGCTGTCACTGTTCTGGAAGAAATTCAACACGGCCGGCGTGGTTTGCGCTCTGCTGGTGGGCACAATCTCGGCACTGGCACTGGTGGTGATTTCGCCGGTCATGACCTATCCGCAGAAGATTGCCGATGATGCCAAAAAGATCATTACGACCCTTGAGAAAAAGCAGCAGGAAGGGGTTGTACTGGCTGAGAAAGACCTGAAGGCGCTGGACAAATCGCGGGCCGATTTTGCCAAGAACGACGGCGGCACATCCATGGTCGGCCTCAAGGCGCCGATCTTCCCGCTGAAAAATCCGGGTATCGTCTCGGTTCCGCTGGGACTGTTGGCGGCAATCTTCGGCACCTTGCTGTTCCGTGATCGAAAGGCCGAAGAGATGTTCGACGAAATCGAGGTACGTCAGGTAACCGGTCTGGGAATATCAAAAGCCAGCGATCATTAATTGTTTGCGCCTCCGGGTTTTGACAATCCGGAGGCGCTTTTGCACAGGGAGGACTATCATGTCAAGCGCGGAACGAGCCGGTGATGAAGGGGTCAGCCTTCTCAACAATCTGAACAAGGAAGAATTGATTAAAATTATCGTTGACGATGCCAAAAACTGGCTGGCCCATGACGGGGTCTGGTTCCAGGCCATAGAAAAACGTTACGGTATGGATGTGGCGGTGGAGATCGACACCGATGCCTGGCGGCTCTTCACGGTGATAGAGGCCAAGCGGATCATGGAACGCCTCGGTCTCAAACCGGGCGGCAGCATCCCGGCTCTGGTGGAATGCCTGAAGCACCGTTTTTACGCCCGTCTTAACCTGCAAGAATGCATCGAGGTCACCGAGACGCGGGCGGTTTTCAGGATGCTGGACTGCCGTGTCCAGTCGGCCCGCAAGCGCAAGGGACTGCCCGATCACCCCTGCAAATCAGTGGGGATTGTCGAGTACTCCGAGTTTGCCAAAACGATCGACCCGCGCATCCAAACCCGCTGCATCGCCTGTCCGCCGGATCAGCATCCGGAAGAATTCTGGTGCGCCTGGGAGTTTACACTGTGAAACGGTCTTTTTTTGCCCTGGCGGCGTAAGTCTTCGGGATTACTTGTGCGACGTAGCGCTGCTACGTCTCCGCGCAATCCCACGACAGCCTTGCCAGAACAAAAAAATCCTCGTTTCTGCACGTTCCGCAGTTTTAATAGTTCAAATATTATCAGCCGGAGGATTGCCATGCATGTAGCCGCGCCACAGCCATACAGCAGCAAGAACAAGGTCCGTTTCGTGACCGCCACCAGCCTGTTTGACGGCCATGATGCCACCATCAACGTCATTCGCCGCATTCTACAGTCCTCGGGCGCCGAAGTGATCCACCTGGGGCATAACCGTTCGGTGGAGGAGATCGTGACCGCCGCCATCCAGGAGGATGCCCAGGGGATCGCGGTCAGCTGCTACCAGGGAGGCCATGTTGCTTTCTTCAAGTATATCCGCGATCTGCTGGAAGAACGGGGGGCCGGGCATATCCGGGTATTCGGCGGCGGCGGCGGCGTGATCGTGCCGGACGAAATCGCTGAAATCGAGGCTTTCGGCGTCAGCAAGATCTTTTCGCCCGAAGATGGCCGCCGCATGGGGCTGCAGGGCATGATCAACCACATGATGGAATTGTGCGACTTTGCGATACAACGCGATCTGGAGGTCGAGATCGGGCGCCTCAAAGAGCGCGACGTGCGGGCGGTCAATACGCTGATCACGCTGGCCGAGCAGGCCGTGCACGAACATTCCCAGGGCTACGGGGCGGTTCGGGAACGTATCCGGGCGCTGGGGCGCGATGTGCCGGTACTGGGCATCACCGGCACCGGCGGGGCCGGCAAGAGTTCGATCACTGACGAACTGGTGCGCCGCTTCATCCGCGATTTTCCGGACAAGAGCGTGGCGATCCTGGCGGTTGATCCGTCCCGTCAGCGCACCGGCGGCGCCCTGCTGGGGGATCGCATCCGCATGAACTCGATCAATACCGAGCGCGTCTATATGCGCTCGCTGGCCACCCGCGACTCGCACAGCGAGCTGTCTGACGCCATCCAGGACGCCATCGACGTGGTGCGGGCGGCCGGTTATGACCTGATCATCGTCGAAACCTCGGGCATCGGCCAGGGCAACGCCGGGATTGTGGAAATCTGCGACGCCTCGCTGTATGTCATGACCTGCGAGTTCGGCGCGCCCACCCAGCTGGAAAAGATCGATATGCTGGATTTCGCCGATCTGGTGGCACTCAACAAGTTCGACCGCAAAGGTGCCGAGGATGCGCTGCGCAACGTGCGCAAGCAGTACCGCCGCAACCGCAATCTGTTCGAGGGCGCGGATGAAGAGCTGCCGGTTATCGGCACCATCGCTTCCCAGTTCAACGATCCCGGCACCAATGTGCTCTACCGGGCGACCATTGATACGATCAACGCCAAGAAAGGGATGGACTGGAAATCCAGCCTGGAGATCACCGAGCGGGAAAGCCTCAAGAAATACATCATCCCGCCCGACCGGGTGCATTACCTGGGCGAGATCGTGCAGACGGTGCGCAGTTACCGCAAACACTCGGCCGAACAGGCCGGGGTAGCCCGCTCGCTGTTCCAGCTTAAAGGCGCCCGGACCATGCTGGAGAAGTGCGCCGGCAGCAGCGCCGACCTGGACCGTTTGATCGCCGACTATGAGCCGAAGCTGCATGAAGAGGCCCGCATGATCCTGGCCGGCTGGCCCGAGCTGAAAGCTTCCTACCGCCAAGACTTCCTGGTGACCAAAGTCCGCGACAAGGAGATTCGTAGTGAGCTGTATACCACCACCCTGTCCGGCACCCGCATCCCCAAGGTCTGCGTGCCGGATTTCGAGGACTGGGGCGAGATCATCAAGTGGTGCATGAAGGAAAACCTGCCCGGATTTTTCCCCTACACGGCCGGGGTGTTCCCCTTCAAGCGGGCCGAGGAAGATCCCAAGCGCCAGTTCGCCGGCGAAGGTTCCCCGGAGCGGACCAACAAGCGTTTCCACTACCTTTGCCAGGATGACGGCGCCAAGCGCCTGTCCACCGCCTTCGACAGCGTGACGCTCTACGGCGAGGATCCGGATTATCCGCCCGATATCTACGGCAAGGTCGGGGAGAGCGGAGTTTCGATCTGCACGGTCAACGATGTCAAAAAGCTGTACGCCGGCTTCGACCTCTGCGCCCCCTCCACCAGCGTTTCGATCACCATCAACGGCCCGGCGCCGATGATGCTGGCCATGTTCCTCAACACCGCCATCGACCAGCAGGTGGACCGCTTCCGCCAGAAAGAGGGGCGCGAGCC
>JAJZRX010000091.1 GCA_021850095.1 Deltaproteobacteria bacterium | reverse complement strand
GTGACCGAAAGCCGGTAGATGTTGTGAATGGCAATTGAGAGCGAGGCCGCCAGTTCCAACGCATAGCTGATGTCGGTGTCGTTGTAGGGTGTGCCGTCTTTTTTATTGATGATCTGGATAACGCCGATCAGAACCTTCTGGAATTTCATCGGAACGCACAGCACCTGGCGGGTGACGAAGCCGGTTTTCTTGTCCCAGCTGTCGTCGAACTTGAGGTTGCTGCCGATCATGCGCAGTTCATGGGGATCATAGGCGTTCTTGACATTGATGACCGAGCCGGTGGTTGAACAGTATCCGGCCAGACTGTTATCGCTTAACGGCACGACGATCTGCTGCACCTCGGCGCCGCTCTTGACTTTGGATATCAGCAGATGCCGTTTCGCGTCGGCCAGATAGATGGTGATCCGTTCGGCGTTGAAAAGCGAGGCGATACTGTCTTTGATATGAACCAGGATCGTATTGAGATTGTCTGCGGAATGGATCTCGTTGATCTTGTCCATCAAACGCTTGCGATACTCGAGCTGCTGCAGCAGTACTTCGTTTTCCTGTGTCATGCCGTCACCCTGACCATGAGATATAACCAACTTCAGACTAGCAGATTTACGGCATATCTCAAGTCATATTCCGTTTGACTACTGGTGATTAGCTGCTAGAATTCCCGGCAGGCGGTTAACGGACCGGCGAAAAAAGTTCACTAATGGGGGTGAATACATGAAACGCACGTTGATTTTCTTCCTGATCACATTTCTGCTTCCGGCGCTTTCGCTGGCGGCCCAGATTGGACGGGTTACCGGCCTGAAGGGTTCCGCAGAATTCCGCGTAAAAAACAACATTCCCTATTCCCCGATCAGAAGCGGAGATGTCGTACAGCAGGGCAACTGGATCAGGACCGGCGCCGATGGCTGGGTCGAGCTTACACTGGAAGACAAAAGCAGGTTTACGCTGGCCAATAACACCGAATTTGAAATAACGAGCTTCCTGCTGACCAAAAACAAAAGAGAAGGAACTTTTAATCTGACCCACGGCAAATTACGGGCCTCGGTGGTCAAGCTGGCCGGCCGTCAAAGCGGTATGAGCGTCAAGAGCGGCACTGCCGTGGCCGGCATCAAAGGCACCGAGTTTCTGATGATGTCCCAGGGGCCGGCAAACGTGTTTTTCGGCAATGAGGGGGCCGTGGCGGTCTCGGGTGACCCGCAAGGCCAGCAGCAATCGCTGGTCGCCGGTACGATGACCCAGAATACACGCGGGCTGACTCCGCTGGAGCCGCTCAAGATCGAGTCCGGTACGCCGGTTGCCGAGGCAAAGGCCATCTTTGAAAAAATTACCGCCGCGCTGCCCCCCGAAGAGTGGAGCGATTCGGGCAGGATTTCTGACATAATCGCCCGCTGGAACATAAATTACGGCCACTATCTGGCCGATGCCGGGAAATACAATGACGCCCTGCAGGTGTTCCAGATCGCACTGGATCTTACAAAACTGCCCGAAATCAGATCCGACGCCCATATGGAGCGCGGTGCGGTCTACGCCCGTTTCCTCAACAATCCCGAATTGGCCCTGGCCGAATATCTGCTGCTGATCGAGGAATATCCCCGGCTGCCCCAGGCCGAAACCGCCCTGTTCAACGCGGCGCAAACCCTGGTGGATCTCGGTTTGACCGATCAGGCCCGATCCCGCTTCCAGCAGTATCTGACGGAATATCCCACCGGAAAACACAAGGACAATGTCGAAACTCTGCTTCAGAATCTGGGCAAATAATTTTTTTGGCGGGATTTGGGGGGACGCGGCAACGTGTCCCCCTTTTTTTCCTCCATCGGGGAGTCTTGCGTGAAGGATCTGATCAATAAGCGACTCATCTTCGTCCTGTTTGGAATCATAGCGGCCATCTGTGCGTTCTGGTTGTACAAGCAGGCCTCACCTGCCTTTCAGCAGCAGGATTTCCGCATGAAAGATGCCCGTTTTCGTGTGCGCGGCCCGGTCAAGCCGGACAGCGCCGTGGTGGTGGTGGCCATAGATCACAAAAGCATCAAGGAACTGGGGCGCTGGCCCTGGTCGCGCGAAGTAACCGCACAACTGATCGAAAACTTGGCCGTATATTACCGCACCAAGGTCACGGCTCTGGACATCGTCTTCTCCGAAACGCAAAGCCCGGCGGCCGATCGTGCGCTGGCCGATGCGATCCGAAAATCGGGGAATGTTGTCATTGGCTACTTTTTCAGGGATGAGCAGGGCCAACTGACAGAAGAGTCCCGGGCGCAGCTGGAAAGTTCCCGGATGAAACTGGTCAGAATTGCCGAGGGGGTCGAGAGCATACCCATACCGGAATATGCCGGCGTCGATCTGAATATCCCCACGATAGGTGCGGGAGCGCGCGATTTCGGGTTTTTCAATGCCCGTCACGATGCTGACGGTCTGTACCGTCGTGCGCTGCTGCTTCTGCTGTATAACGGCGAAATTTATCAGTCGCTGGCCATGAAAGCCCTGCAGCACTACTTCGATACTGAAATCATGCTGGATGTGAAACCGTGGGGGGTGGACTCGCTGCAGCTGGGTGAACTGCGGATTCCCGCCCGTGAAGACGGCACCATGGTGCTCAATTTTTACGGCGGTACCGGCTCCTTCACGACGTTGTCGGCGGCTGACATCATTGCCAAACGGCTTCCGCAAGATGTTTTGCAAGGCAAGATCGCTTTTGTCGGCGCCACCGAGATCGGTATCTACGATCTGCGCGCGACCCCCTTCGAGGCCACCCTGCCCGGGGTTGAAATCCACGCCACAATGGCTGCCAATGCCCTGGAAAGGCGTTTTCTCAAGTACGACAGCGAAACCCAGATGATGGAGATCGCCTGCATCATCATCCTGCCCCTGCTCCTTGGCAGCGCTCTGGCCTTCGCGCCGGGCACGTTTGTCGGGCTGGGGATCATGTCGCTGATGACCGGGTCTTTTTTCGTATTTAATTACGCGATGTTTGCAAACGCTTTTCGCGATATGACCCTGCTGTATCCCCTGATCGGGATCGCTGTGACCTATCTGGGATCGGAAGCCTGGCGCAATCTGGTGGTGGAGCGCAAGGGGCGTCAGTTGAAGAAGGCTTTTTCAAGCTACGTATCACCCGATCTGGTCAAACAGATCGAAAAGGATCCGGACAAACTCGTGCTGGGGGGGGAGCAGCGTGAAATCTCGATTCTCTTTTCCGATATTCGCAGTTTTACATCGGTTTCGGAGAGCTTGACCCCTTCTGAACTGGTCACGCTGCTGAATCAGTATCTGAGTCCGATGACGCGCATCGTGCTGGAAGAGCGCGGCACTCTTGACAAATTTATCGGCGACGCAATCATGGCGCTTTTCAACGCGCCGCTGGATGTGCCTGATCATGCCACCCGCGCCTGTTCTGCCGCCATCAGGATGATGGATGAACTGGCCCGGCTCAACCAGGGTTTTGCCGCCAGCGGCATGAACACTCTCGATATCGGGATTGGCGTCAACACCGGTCTGGCGGTTGTGGGCAACATGGGGGCCGATATCCGTTTTGATTACACCGCGATCGGTGACTCGGTCAATCTGGCGTCACGGCTTGAAGGGCAGAACAAGTATTACGGTTCACATATTCTAGTCAGTGGCGATACCCGCCGCCAGGTCAACGACGATAGCTTTACCTTCCGGGAGCTTGACAGAGTCAGGGTCAAAGGCAAACAGCAACCGATTGTCATGTACGAACTGATGGTCAACAACAGGGAAATCGTGCCTGTTTTCGAGGAGGCCCTGGCCAGATACCGGCAGCGTGATTTTGAGGGAGCAAAGCTGCTGTTCGATCAGTTGGCCAACGACAATAACGACGGACCATCCCGCCTGTACGCCCAACGCTGTCGGGACTATCTGGCCGTAGCTCCGCCGCCTGACTGGGACGGCGTTTATGTTGCCAAAGACAAATGACACCCGTTTGATGAAGCGCCCCTAAAAGCGTCATCGACTGTACCAGGCTGTAAAATCAGTAAAAACCGCTCGCACCACCCGGGCGGTTTTTTTGTATCTATGACATAACTGCTTGAAATTAATTTGCTTATGTACGGTTACTTTCTTGACAGGCTCTGTGTGCAAGTGTATATATGCCCAGATTAATTACGTTTATTTCACGACACTGCTCCAATCTGAAGTGGCAGAAACCGCCGGGCGCAATCACTGCATATTCTCCCGGCATTGCCGATCAACCATCAACCGGCGGAATCCATGAAAATTTTGATCAATATAAGCAATCTGCTGCTGGGAAGGGCGCTGCAGGAGCTGCTGGAACGGGAACCGGAAGCGTACCAGGCGCTCTTTGTGGCGGACGTTCGCCAGTGTAAAGGCTTCCGGCCGGATTTCTTGATTGTGGACAGCTGTACGATCCGCGCATGCCTGCCGTTTCCGGATCCGGAAACAAAAATCATGCTGCTGGATTTTTGTTTGAGCGAGCAGGAGATGATCGCTCTGCTGCTTTCCTGCAAGATCGACGGAATCGTTGCAACAACAGCCGATCTTCCGCTTTTCAAAAAAGCGCTCGAACGGGTGATGGCCGGACAGATCTGGATCGACAACAACAAGATCAAGGCCATTGTCAGGCAAGGTGGCCACACCAGAAATATTAATCAGGATGAATCCTTCAGCAAAAAAGAGCGCGACATTATCATGCTCGTTTCCCAGGGGCTTACCAATAAAGCAATCGCCGATAATCTTCATATCAGTGAACAGACCGTCAAAACCCACCTTGGCCGAATCTTCCGAAAAACCAGCATTTCCCGCCGGGCCCAACTGGTGCCGCTGGCCATGAAACTGCGTGTACAGAACTCCACCTGATTTCTTTCCTTATCATCGTATTAACCCGAAAGATTTAATACTATCTGGTTAAAACCTGCTGATATCTTCACGTTGATTCCGCCGTTCCCCGGTTTATCCCAGATTGCAAGTTTCTAACATGCTTATTTATAACCAGAAAGTGACAACGTGTTTGTTCTGTGAACATGCGGAGGCCATGATCGTGTGCTGTGATTGATGAGCTTGCTATAATAAGCTGTTTATAACAGGGTAACTCTTACAGCAGTAAATTAAATAACCGTAAGAGTGATTGTGCCGAAACAGCTCCCTGATATAACTAGGCATCTTGAGTTTATCAGTCAAAATCCCGTCCGAATTTCTGTGACTTCAAGCCGGTCGGGAGAAAGGATGCCTGACGTGAACGTTGCTTTGATCGGGGCGGAACTGGAGGAAAATCTGGGGCTGCGCTATATGGTTTCGGCACTGGAGCAGGCCGGGCATACGGCCAGGATCTTCCCCTTTAACGATGCGGGGGAGGAGCAGGACGTTGCACGTCAGGTTCTGGCCTTTGATCCGCAGATAGCCGGTTTGTCGATGGTCTTTACCGGCCGGGCGCGCGAGTTCTGCCAGATGGCGCGGGCTCTCCGGGAAAAGGGTTTTGCCGGCCACATTACGGCCGGGGGGCACTTTGCGGCCCTTAACTGCGTTCAGCTGATGACCGATTATCCCGAGTTCGATTCGGTGGCGCTTGGTGAGGGTGAGGAATTGATCTGCGAACTGGCGGCCAGCCTCGACAAACCGGAAACCCTGGCCGGTTTCTGCAGCCGGGGATCTGACGGTGTTCCCCGCATCAACCCCTCCCGCGGTAATCCCCAGGATCTGGACCTGCTTCCCTTTCCCCGCCGGACAGAATTCCACCACTACTTCGGCAAGCCGATCGCCAGCATTCTGTCATCACGCGGCTGCTGGCGCAGCTGCGCTTTCTGCAGCATCGATGCCTGGTACCGCTCCGGGGGCGGCCGCAAGTTCCGCATCAGAAGCGTCCCTAATATTGTGGTTGAGATGAAGGAGCTGTATCACACCCACGGGGTGCGGGTTTTCAACTTCCAGGATGACAACTTCTTCCTGCCGGAAGCGGACAAGGCTCTGGCGCGCTTCACCGAACTGCGCGCATCGCTGTGGGCTGAAGGGGTCAAGGATATTGCGATCGCGGTCAAGGCCCGTCCCGACAGCATCAATCGTGAAACAATGGGCGTGCTGGATGATCTGGGGATTTTCAGAGTCTTTTTGGGGGTGGAAAACGCTTCGGAGCGCGGTCTGCGCAACCTGAACCGCAAAAGTTCGCGGGCTGAAATCGAGAATGCGCTGCAGATCCTGAACGACTTCGATGTCCATGTGGCCTACAACCTGCTCATGTTTGAGCCTGATGCCACTATGGATGATCTGATGATCAACCTGCGCTTCATGGAGCGCCACATCGACAACCCCTTCAATTTCTGCCGGGCCGAGGCGTATGCCGCCACCGGTCTGGAGCGCAAGCTGCGCAAAGACGGGATTATCAGCGGTGATTATTTCGGCTTTGACTACCGCATCAAGGATCCCCAGGTCGAAACATTCCACCGCATCGCCAACTACGCCTTCTTCAACCGCAATTTCAATGATTTCGGTCTGCATTACTTCAATATGGAAGTGGATTTCTCCTTCCAGCTGCTGCGCCGCTTCCAGCCGGAACTCTTGAGCCAGGGACTGCGCAGTGAGGTCCGTTCGTTCATCAAGGAAACCAATCTCGACACCTACCGCTGTCTCTCGCACATCTGGGACATGGTTCACACTCTGGATTCAAGCGACGAGGAGGGCGTCAAGGCGGCCATGCGCGGTATGCGCCAGCGGGTGGACGAGGGCGGCCTCGGGCTGCGAAGCAGGGGCGAACAGACACTGGAGCGTCTGCGGCGGGTGTATGACCGGCAGGAGCGGGATCAGGTGGCCATTGACGATGCCCCGGCCGGATTGAGCGGAATCGGGATATTCGGGGGCGGTGCAGTGCCCTATAGCGGCATCGAAAGCGTTGCCCGGTCAGGAGCCGATCCTCTGGGGCTCGGTTTCTTCGGTGCACTGCGAACCCCGCTGCCCTATGCCGAGTTCAGAAAACAGCTGGATGCAGACAATTGACCCTGTATGTCCGCCGGCGGAATTGTCCGCCGGCATAACCAACCAGTAAAGGAGGAACTGTACAATGGCAACTATCAAAAATCGCGACTGGGTCGAACCGGCCCACCCGGTGCTCGTGGAGCGCTACGCCGATCTGGTGGAGATCTACCGGTTTTTCAAAGAGGCGATCCAACCCCGGGTCGACGACATCTTCGACCGGATTTCCAAGCAGATCGG
This sequence comes from Deltaproteobacteria bacterium, assembly GCA_021850095.1. Lineage (GTDB taxonomy): Bacteria > Desulfobacterota > Desulfuromonadia > Geobacterales > Pseudopelobacteraceae > JACRCG01. The sequence continues at coordinate 3,608 of JAJZRX010000091.1, read as the reverse complement.
TTTTGTGGTTACGACGACTCTGCCGGTCAGGCTGCAGTTTGGCGAGGGCGGGAAAATAGAAAAAGTTGAATTCGCGGCCAAGAACCTGCAGGGAACCCTTTTTGAAAAGGAATTCGCAGCGGTCTTCAAGGAAATCTCCGGCAAAAAACTGGGCAAGGTGGCGGCCGGCAGCTACAAACTGTTCCTGATCTGGCATGAAGCGCTCAAGCTCAAGCTGAAAACCGATTGGATCGAACCGGCCCACTTCAGAAAAATTCCCGGGATTCAGGTGCAGCCCGCAGCTGCCCAGGACGTTGCCAGCCAGCTTAACCCCGGAATCCGCGAGCCGGCTCACTGGTTTGACGCCGGCATCGCCCTGGACAGGGAAGATGAAATCCTGATCGCCGCCATCGACGAAGTCTATGCCGATCTGAAGCTGGCCAGCCGGGTCGCCGTGTCACGGCGCGAAAGCCTCAAGTTTGTCCCCGGCATTCGCGAGCCGGCCCATTTCCGCCAGATCGAAGATCTGCTGGAGCGCGAGGATGCCGGACGGCTGATCAATGAGCTGACGGCGGTATTGAAAAAGTACGGTTTGTAACTGCACGCGCTTCCCGCAGAAACGTAGAACAAAAACGCCCCTTCCGGCATGGTGTCGGAAGGGGCGTTTTTATGCGTTTAGGCAATGTGGATCGTCAGGCGCATTCCGAATAGCCGCAGACGTGACAGACTGAACAGCCGCCTTCGTGCTCAACAATTCCACCGCATTCAGGACAGGCTCCGCGCTCCTGTTTGGCTTTGACTTCGTTGACATCATAGCCGTTGTCGATCATATGGTTCTGAATGGCTTTTGCCACGGCATCGGCGCAGGACAGGACGCGGTTGTCGCCAAAGCCGGAGGGGCAGTGGCAGGAGATGCCCAGCAACTGCTTGACAACCTGGCGGGCCTGGACGCCGCTGCGCCAGGCCAGCGATACCATCCGGCCGATGGCCTCGGCCTGGGAGGCAGCGCAGCCGCCGGCCTTGCCCATGGTGGTAAAGAGTTCGAACAGGCCGGTTGAATCTTCATTGATCGTCACATACAGCGGTCCGCAGCCGGTCTGCATCTGGTGGGTGCATCCCTTGAGCGCTTTGGGGCGATCGCGCTTGACGGCCTTTTTGTCCTCGTCGGCCGGGGCAGCGGTAACGGCGGTCGGCTCTTCCTTCCTGGCGGCGGTCGAGAGCACCTGCTCGTCGCGCGAGCCGTCGCGGTAGATCGTGACCCCCTTGCAGCCGGTTTCATAGGCCATCATGTAGACTTTTTCCACATCGTCAATCGTGGCGGTGTTGGGGAAGTTTACTGTCTTGGAGACGGCATTGTCGGTGTACTGCTGGTACGCGGCCTGCATCTGGATATGATTTTCGGGGGAGATGTCGTGGGCCGTCACAAACACGTTGCGAACATCGGCCGGCACTTCCGGTATGTCGTGCACCGTGCCATGCTCGGCGATCTTCTGCATCAGCTCTTGCGAGTAGAAGCCGCGGTCCTTGGCAATCTTCTCAAACATCGGGTTGACTTCCACCATGACGTTCTTGTCCATGACGGTGCGGATGTAGGAAACCGCGAAAAGCGGCTCCACGCCGGAGGAAGCGTTGGCGATGATCGATATCGTGCCGGTGGGGGCGATGGTCGTGACGGTGGCGTTGCGCTGCGGCGGCGCGCCCTTCTTGTCGAAGATCGAACCCTTGAAATTGGGGAATGAGCCGCGTTTTCTGCCCAGTTCCTGGGAAGCCAGGTGCCCTTCGTCGTTGATGAACTTCATGACCTTCTTGCCCAGCTTGACGGCTTCGTCGGAGCTGTAGGGTATGCCCAGCAGGATCAGCATATCGGCCCAGCCCATGACCCCCAGGCCGATCTTGCGGTTGGCATGGGTCATGTCGTGGATCTGCGGCAAGGGGTAATTGTTGGCCTCGATCACGTTGTCCAGAAAGTGAACCGCGTTGTGAACCGTTTCGCGCAGTCTTTTCCAGTCGATGACACCTTCCTTGACGAACATGCCCAGGTTGATCGAACCGAGGTTGCAGGATTCGTAGGGCAACAGCGGCTGCTCGCCGCAGGGATTGGTTGATTCGATCTCGCCCACCAGCGGGGTCGGGTTATCCCGATTGAGGCGATCGAGAAAAACGATACCCGGTTCGCCGTTCTCCCAGGCCTGCTTGACGATGCGCTGGAAAACCTTGCGGGCGTTGAGGGTGCCGCTTACTTTCTTGTCGCGGGGATTGTAGAGGTTGTACTCTTCGTCGCGCTCGACCGCCTGCATGAACTGCTCGGTCAGGCCGACGGAGATGTTGAAGTTGTTCAGGTGCTTCTGGTCGGCCTTGCACATAATGAAGTCCATGATGTTGGGGTGGTCGACCCTCAGGATGGCCATGTTGGCGCCGCGCCGTGTTCCGCCCTGCTTGATGGTTTCGGTGGCGATATCAAAAACGCGCATGAAGGAGAGCGGTCCGCTGGAGATGCCGGTGGTGGAACTGACCACATCATTGGCCGGACGCAGGCGGGAGAAGGAAAAACCGGTGCCGCCGCCGGATTTGTGGATCAGGGCGGTGAACTTGACCGCATCGAAGATCTCTTCCATTGAATCGCCCACCGGCAGCACGAAACAGGCCGAGAGCTGACCCAGCGGCCGTCCGGCGTTCATCAGGGTCGGTGAGTTGGGCAGAAATTCAAAGGATGTCATCATGGTGTAAAAGGTGTCCGACAGTGCGCTCACATCGGCTTTTTTGTCGAATTTCTTATCGGAAGCCGCAATGGTGTCGGCCACGCGCCGGAACATGTCGGCCGGTGTTTCGAGAACCTTTCCGGTGGCATCCCGGCGCAAATAGCGCTTTTCAAGTACCGTGGCGGCATTTTTGGAAAGATTGGGCAGGCTGTTGTGCGTACTGTTTTTTTTCATGCATGAACTCCTTGGTTTAGAAAAAAACATATTGAAATTAGAAGATTGGCCGCAGCCAGATGAGTAATAATAAAACACTATATTTTGTGGGGGCACGGAAATAAACCACAACATATATGCGCTGTCAACACATTTGTTGTGATAAAAGCTAACACCTTGAAACGACAAAACAAGCACATTTCTCCTGTTTATATGCCGCCGAAAATGCAGGTGGAAACATTGAATTTACACGATACCCGATTTGTGATAGTGCTTTTGCGTGATCTTATCCGGAGTTGGTGCGTGAAGCAGATAGTGTCTAAATTAACGGTAGTATGCCTGACAGCCGGTGCCGTGAGCTCGTGTGCCTGGATTTCGCTGGATGGCGATTCGTCACCGCACAGCAAAAAAGTCCTTTCAGTGGCCGTTCCCGCCGATCCGATTCCGGCCGCCACAAAACCGCTGCCGATCCCTCCGCCGATCCGGGAATCTCCCCGGCAACAGCCCCGTAAGCTTCCGCGCCAGGTGGAGCAGAGCCTGCTTCCCCAACAATCTCCGGTTCCCGAAAAGCCTGCGCCGGTGATCCCCCTCGGCTCGCCCCGGCCGGCGGGAGTTAATTCCATTTATGAATCCCATGACTCCACTCTGGAGACCGTTGCCGACCAATCTGCACTCGTGTATGACCAAACACACGTTACCGAGGACGTTACCAGATCG